>JAJAYN010000424.1 GCA_026786225.1 Burkholderiales bacterium
CAAAATCCTGGCGTGACCGTGTACTTGCAGCACCGGGCGTGGCCCCTCAGGCAATGATGCTGCGCATAACGTACATGCCCGAACTTCGCCGAGCAGCGTTGTCGTCGCGCGATGATTCACGAGTTTGATGGTCGTCATGGTTTAACAGGTACAGACTTGAGGTAGGCAATCATGTCGAGCCGATCCTGTGGATTTGGTACAGCGTAGCCCATTTTTTGCCTGCGGATCAGCGCCTCAGGATTCTCCAGCCATCTGATGTGCCTGGGCGTCAGCGTCAAATTTTCTTGCGTCGATTGTCTTTCGTGAACCTGCAAATCCAACCTGGACCGATCAACATCAAATCAATTTGACACTGAACCCGAGTAGTCCGTGATCCATTCTCCAAACGAGTTCTCGATCAATGTCGGTGGCCCAAGTGGGCTGACGCCAGAAGCCCCGCCAATGCTAGTGTTTGCAATAACAGCGAGGCAAATCTGTGTCGATTCAAATCACTGCTTGCAATTCGCCGAATTGCGCCGCATCTCAATGCCACAGCGCCTTCATCTTCGCTACCAAATCCACTTTGATATGCGAAGCCGTCATCACGGCACCAGCCGAAGGTGAAGCCGCAACCGGCCAGATCCGCTCTTCAAAGTTCGACAGAATCTCCGAAGGAATAAAGCGACTGCGCAGCGCGTAGACGTGCCGGTCGCCATTAGCGGATTGCTGGTGAACATAAAAACGCTGCGGCACCATCAGGTGCAGCTCATCCTTGGCGCGCGTCATGGCGACGTAGAAAAGGCGCCGCTCTTCTTCCAATTCTTCGTTGCTGCCGGTGCCGAGGTCTGCCGGGATGCAGCCGTCCACCACGTTCAGTACGTGCACCGTTTTCCATTCCTGGCCTTTGGCGGAATGGATAGTCGAGAGGATCAGGTAGTCCTCGTCCTTGTGCGGCACGCCTGCGTTGTCGCTGGTGACGCTGGGCGGGTCGAGCGTGAGTTCGGTCAGGAAGCGTGCGCGGCTGGGGAAGGTGCCGGCGATACTTTTGAGTTGGGCTAGGTCGCCCTTTCGTGCATGCGCATCTTCGTACAAACGATCCAGATGCGGCTCGAACCAGTCTGCGGCCAATGCCATATCGGCGGGCCATGTTGCACTGGCATGTTTCAGCCGCAGATAAACGGTGCGAAAGGTTTCCCAATTCTCGGCGGCCGCGAGTGGCGGACGGAAGGCGCGGATGGCGGCTTCGGGTTCGGGTTCCACTTCCATCGCGTCGAGCAGGCGCGTGGCGGTGGCAGGTCCGATGCCGGGCAGCAATTGCAGCGCACGGAAACCGGCGATGCGGCCACGTGGATTTTCCGCCCAGCGCAATAGCGCCAGCACGTCCTTGATGTGGCCGGCCTCGAGAAATTTGAGCCCGCCGAATTTCACGAAGGGAATATTGCGCCGCGCCAATTCCAGCTCCAACGGTGCGCTGTGGCTGGATGCGCGGAACAGCACAGCCTGCGATTTCAGTGTCATGCCGGCTTCGCGATTCTCGAGTATCCGCGCCGCCACGCAGCGCGCCTGGTCGGCTTCGTCGCGCACGGTGATGAGCGCCGGCTTGGTCGATGAGGTGCGTTCGGTCCAGAGGTTTTTGGTGAAGCGCTCTGTGGCCAGGCCGATCACGGCGTTCGAGGCATCGAGGATCGGGCGGGTCGAACGATAGTTACGCTCCAGGGTGACGACGTGCGCAGGCTCGGGAAACTGCGCGGGAAAATCGAGGATGTTGCGTACCGTGGCCGCGCGAAAAGCATAGATCGACTGCGCATCGTCGCCCACCACCGTCACGCCCTGCCCGGTAGGCTTCATGCCCATGAGGATGCTGGACTGCAGCAGGTTGGTGTCCTGATATTCGTCGACGAGGATATGGTCGAAGCGGCTGCCGATTTCCTGCGCAAGGTCCGGGTCCGCCACCATGTGCGCCCAGTAAAGCAGGAGGTCGTCGTAATCGAGAACGTTCTGCCGCTGCTTCTCCAGTGTGTAGGCGGCGAACAATTTTTTCAGTTCCGGTTCCCATTCGATGCACCAGGGGAAGGTGCTCTTCAATACATCGAACAGCGCTGTCTTGCTATTGATCGCCCGCGAATAGATCGCGAGGCAGGTGGCCTTGGTGGGAAAGCGGCGCGCCGTGTTTTCCAGTGCCAGTTCATGGCGTGCTAACGCCATCAGGTCTTCGGAATCGCCACGATCCTGGATGGTGAATGATTCATTAAGGCCGACGCGCTCGGCATATTCGCGCAGCAGCCGCGCGCCCACGCTGTGAAAGGTACCGGCCCATGGGAGCGAGGTGGGTGCCTGGTCAGCACTATTGCCGAGGATGGTATTGAGAATGCGCCCTGCCCTGCGTTCCATTGCCACTGCTGAGCGGCGGGAAAATGTGAGTAGCAATAATCGAAACGGATCGGCGCCATTGCGCACCGCATGCGCGACGCGATAGGCCAGCGTATTCGTTTTGCCGGAGCCTGCGCCTGCGATGACGAGCAATGCGCCGGGCGGCGTGGGACGAGCATGTGGTTCGGGTGAAATGCCGTATTCCACCGCCGCGCGTTGCTGTGCATTCAGTGCAGCGAGGTAATCCGGTTGGCTGGTGCGCGTGACCGGCAATGCATTGACAACGGTATCCAATTCTTTCCCCTGCGTTGGTTGACGATGATTTCCAAAACTGTATTTTCATACAGTATGGACGGTCTATCATTGGATGTCATCCCCGAGGCTGTAAATCAGGAGGCTAGTTGCGGCTCTGAGCGGGGGCAGCTACAGTGTGCAGCCTGACAACTTGAAGCGAGCACAAACGCCATGCCACGGAGCGCCCGCCGTGCCAATCGTTTCGCGCCAATTGCAATCTCGATGGCGACGCTCTGTACGATGGCCTCGCACTCTGCATCGGCGCAAGCGGTCATCGTCGTTCGTCACGGTGAGAAACTCGATGCCTCAGCCGACCCGATTTTGTCACCTGAAGGCACAGCCCGCGCAGAACGTCTGGCCAACATGCTGACCGCCTCGAAAGTGCGCGCGATCTACATCACGCAATTCAAGTGGATCCAATTGCTAGAAGTGCTTCGAAATACTGCGCCGCGCCACACGACCCAACGCACCACAAATTCTGAAACTGTTGGACGTCGTCGTATTCAACGTGCTGATTGGCAACGACGACGCACAGCCAAGAATTTTTCGCTGTTGTACAAAACTGAAGGGCCAGTTCTGGCACCGCTTTACGATGCACTTTCCACCGCAGTCTATCCAGATCTGGCCAGGAAGATGGCGATGAAGATAGGCAGCAAG
>JAJAYN010000425.1 GCA_026786225.1 Burkholderiales bacterium
GAGCTCGAACCGTCAGCATTTGAGTCTCCGTTGCGGCAGAATCAAGCGAGGGTTGCCTATCGTGTCCGGCAGTACATCCTTGAAGGACCGAACGCGAACAAGCGCGCCAACCTGTTGACGTGGCAAACGCGAACCGCCTTCTTCAACAGCCGCCTAGCCGATTGTGACGGCGTGGAAAACGATCAAAACTGGTCGGCACAAATGAAAGAAATTGGCAGGCTCCTGAGCTCGTTCACGGCACCGCAGGACGCAGCGGACGTATGGAACCGCATCGAGGCGGCCAAGTGCCATCCGAAATTCAGCGCCAATGACCGGCAATGGCTGGTGCTCTTCCGCGCCGTGAGCGACCGAAACAGCGCGCGAATCGTGGCGATTGCCGGCGAAATGCTCGACGGCGGCAAGCTGTACGCGGTAGCCGACAAGCGCTACCTGGTTGAAGTCGCGCTGGCGGCCGCGCTGGCCGACGGGCGCCGTGATCTCGCTGCGGCGATATGGAACAAGCATGGGCGGGAGGCCGCCGATGGCGCAGAGCTGACACCCGCGGCACGCCTGCTGCTCGCGATGGCTTCACGCTAGTCACAACGGCCGGCCCGGCCGGCAATAGATATCACGCGACAATTTCAAACGGATGCAACAGCGTCAGTTTGAAATTGCAATCTCGTTTATCCACGGGCGATTTCAAGCATTTTGCGCCGAAATGCCCGCTCCTATTGCACCTATATGTTCGTTTCGCCAAGCCGCTCGTTGCTGACCACACGGTCGGCTTCCTCAATATGTTTGCTCGGTGGCGAAAGCTGCGTCCTCGATGAACAGGCGGCTCCAAGAGGCTGTATATGAGTACCTGACCGTTCGCAGTAACAGCAGTAAATCTAACGGGTCGAAGTCCCGTCCGGGGAGTTGTCCGTGCGCCCCGATAGCATGAGGAAGCGGCGTCGTGGTGACACGGTGTCGTGAGTTTCCAAACAGCAAGATCGCAGGCCGAAACGCAAGTGAACCTAGAGGTAGCCTCGTAAACTAAATTGGAGAAGCCGAGCCTGTGGGAAGAAGGGGAAGCAAGGCCGCTGGATGGATGCTCGAATAGCGGAAGTGGCATCCATCGACTCCCGGGGTAGCAGGGTCGGCATGTGATCGAAGATTTATTGCCCAGTAGTGGAGGCCCGTTACGGTGGTGGGGAGGCCATCGCGTCGAGCCGTATCTGTGGCTGCGTTGCGAGCTGCGCGACTTGCCCGCGGCGAAGACCGTGGATGAAGTCAAGGCGTTGCTGCCGTGGAATTTGAACATGCAGGCGCTTACCATCTAAAGGCCCGCTTGAATGCGGCCCATAAGGTACAAGTTCACGCTGAACACATCTTTGAAAAACACCAACAGAAAGGGTATGTAACGAATCGCGATTGGGGCCACCCATTGGCCGCGCCGTCAGGAGCGCGTCCCGAAGAGTGGTCTTGCACTCAACGATTGATTGCGCATGCGTTATCCTATGCCCGACACTACTGTTCGAGCTTCAGGCATGCGAGTTCATCCACCCCCGTATCATGATCGCCAGGTCGCGTTGGCAACGATGCACCGCAAGGAAGAGGCGATTGCGCCGACACTAATGGAGACGCTGGGCTTGTTTGCCGTGAATGCGCCTGAGCTCGATACCGATCAGCTTGGCACCTTTGCAGGCGAGATCCCGCGGCGGGGCAACATGCTTGACACCGCCGTCGCCAAAGCCCGCATGGGCATGCAGGCCACCGGGCTATCACTGGGGCTGGCTAGCGAAGGTAGCTTTGGTCCGCATCCGCTGATTCCATTTTTCCCCGGCGGGATTGAGCTCATGGTCTTTGTCGATGATGAGCGTGGGCTCATCGTCCATGAAACGCTGGTGGCCGACCAGACCAACTTCTCACACCGAATCGTCTTCCCAGCAGATCCCGTTGATGATTTTCTCGGCAGGGTCGGTTTCCCCGCACACGGCTTGATCGTGCGGCCCAATGCGGGAGAGATTCATCGCGACATGGTCAAAGGAATCACCAGTCGCGCAGCGCTCGACGCTGCGATCAAACATGCCGCGCGAGCGTCAGCCGACGGCAAAGCGCACATTGAAACCGATATGCGTGCCCACATGAACCCGACACGCATGCGCTCGCTCGCCACATTGGCCAGCCAACTCGGCCGGCGCTTGGCCATTCCTTGCCCTGCCTGTGCCGCGCCCGGATGGGGCAGGATCGATGTCGTTAAAGGGCTACCCTGTGAAGAATGCGCTACCCGCACCGAAATGGTATTGAAAGAAGTGTTCGGTTGTGTGGCCTGCTCCCGCCGTGAAGAGCTGCCACGACGTGACGGTCTGACCCATGCCAGCCCCGCGCATTGCCCGTACTGCAATCCTTGAGTCGATATGTGTTTCTGGGCCAGTAACACCAGGGGAAGAGTGTCCCTTGGTGTTCAGTCTCCGGTCCGCGCGCGCCGAAAACACAGCGTCCGGAGGATTTAGAACGAAACACAGTGGCACTGAAACCATTTAGTTCTTTTAACAAGAATGATTCTCAATAAACGTGATCGTGACTGAACAAATGAATGCTATCGCTGCCGGGGAGGGAACTTATTCTCACAGAGGCAGTGCGAGTCATCGTTGCGGACTAACAACCGTACTGCCTACCGTACCGGTGTTCTAGTCCGCAGCTCAAGAGGGGGAGTAACTCGATTGACCGGCGTAAAGCCAGTCAATCTTCCGCTTCGTCAATACGGAGCGCGTTTACCCAAGCGCTCCCGGGCGGAAGGCACGGCAACCACCGTGAGTGTAAGAC
>JAJAYN010000426.1 GCA_026786225.1 Burkholderiales bacterium
ACGCGAATAAACGGACAAACTCCAGCACTGGCGCGCCTTTCCGAATGTTTTTGGCCTGCAATGCCCGCCGAATGGCGATCTACGCTTTTCGCGGACTGGCGATGCCTTCTATTTGATCCACATCAAAACGCATTTTCTTCGCGATGCCACCATCACGATGTCGCACCAAACTCAACAAAAGGAACTGAGCATGCAGGCAGAAGCCGCAACCTATAACTACAAGGTGGTCAGGCAATTCGCGGTCATGACTGTCGTCTGGGGCATCGTCGGCATGCTGGTCGGCGTGTTTATCGCCGCGCAATTGATCTGGCCGGATCTCACCTTCGGCATTCCGTGGCTGTCGTACGGCAGGTTGCGGCCACTGCATACCAATGCGGTCGTTTTTGCGTTCGGTGGCTGCGGATTGTTCGCAACCTCCTACTACGTGGTGCAGCGTACCTGCCAGGTGCGGCTGATTTCAGACAATCTGGCCGCGTTCACCTTTTGGGGCTGGCAGCTCGTGATCGTGCTGGCTGCGATCACGCTGCCGCTGGGCATCAACACCAGCAAGGAATACGCCGAACTGGAATGGCCGATCGACATTCTCATCACCATCGTCTGGGTCGCTTATGCGATTACCTTTTTCGGCACCATCGTGCGCCGCAAGGTTCCGCACATTTATGTCGCCAACTGGTTCTTCGGCGCCTATATCCTGACGATCGCCATTTTGCATATCGTCAATAGCGCCGCCATCCCGGCCAGCTTCTGGAAATCCTATTCGGCCTATGCCGGTGTACAGGATGCGATGGTGCAGTGGTGGTACGGCCACAACGCCGTCGGCTTCCTTCTCACCGCCGGCTTCCTCGGCATCATGTACTACTTCGTTCCCAAGCAGGCGGAGCGCCCCATTTACTCCTATCGCCTGTCTGTGGTGCACTTCTGGGCGCTGATCTTCACCTACATGTGGGCTGGCCCCCACCATCTGCAGTACACCGCCCTGCCAGACTGGGCGCAATCGCTGGGCATGGTGTTCTCGATTATCCTGCTGGCGCCCTCCTGGGGCGGAATGATCAACGGCATCATGACCTTGTCGGGTGCATGGCACAAACTGCGCGACGACCCGATTTTGAAGTTCCTCATCGTCTCGCTGTCGTTCTACGGCATGGCCACCTTCGAAGGGCCGATGATGTCGATCAAGACGGTGAATGCGCTGTCGCATTACACCGACTGGACCGTTGGCCACGTGCACGCCGGTGCGCTGGGCGGGGTCGCGTTCATCACCATCGGTGCGATGTATTACCTGATTCCTCGGCTATGGGGTCGCGCCGAAATGTACAGCATCCGGCTGATCAGCCTGCACTTCTGGATCGCCACACTGGGCATCGTGCTTTACATCTCCTCGATGTGGATTGCGGGCGTCATGCAAGGTCTGATGTGGCGCGCCGTCAACAGCGATGGCACGCTGACCTATAGCTTTGTCCAAAGCGTGAAAGCGAGCTATCCGTACTGGACGATACGGCTGATCGGCGGCGCGATGTTCTTCTCCGGCATGCTGATCATGGCGTACAACACGTGGAAGACGATCGCGCTAGGCAAGCCCGTTGACGCACCGATTCCTGCCATCGACCACGCGCCACACGCTGCTCCGGTGGCCCCGATTGTCGTTGCGCAAGGAGCCTGAGATGAAATTCACCCACGAAACAATTGAAAAAAATATCGGCTGGATGGCGGTACTGGTGGTGCTGGTGATCAGCGTCGGTGGTCTGGTGGAAATCGTGCCGCTGTTCTTCCAGAAATCACTGACCGAGCCGGTCGCCGGATTGAAGCCTTACACCGCGCTGCAACTGGCGGGCCGCGACATCTACCAGCGCGAAGGCTGCTACAACTGCCACTCGCAGATGATCCGGCCCTTCCGCGCCGAGACCGAGCGTTACGGACACTATTCGGTGGCGGGCGAATTTGTCTATGACCATCCTTTCCAATGGGGCAGCAAGCGCACCGGACCTGACCTGCATCGCGTCGGTGGCCGCTACAACGACGACTGGCATCGCCTGCATCTGCGTCAGCCACGTGACCTGGTACCCGAATCGAATATGCCTGCCTATCCCTGGCTGGCAAAGACAATGCTCGACCCGAGTGAGTCGGCGCCACACATGACCGCACTCTCGCGCGTCGGTGTGCCTTACACGAAAGAAGAAATCGACAAATCCGCCGACGACGTCAAAGGCAAGACCGAAGAGGATGCAATGGTCGCTTACCTGCAAATACTCGGCACCGCACTGAAGAATGTGAAATAGCCATGGACCTCAACGACCTTCGCGTATTGATCACCGTACTCTCGTTCATCATCTTCGCCGGTATTGTTTACTGGGCTTACAGCAGCCGACAGCGGGCGCGTTTCAATGAGGCTGCCAACCTGCCGTTCGTCGATTCGGACCTGCCGGGCGAGTCGGCGGTTGCCTCAACTGAAAATCGCAACGGAGACCGCACATGAGCGATTTCGTTTCGGACTTCTGGCATTGGTATGTCGCGGGCATATCGCTGCTCAGCATCCTCGCCTGCGCGGCGCTACTGCTTTCACAACACATCAAGCGCCCGGCCAAAGGTGAAAAGGTGGAATTGCACGGCCACGTCTGGGACGGCGACCTCACCGAGTACAACAATCCCCTGCCGCGTTGGTGGATGTGGCTCTTTTACATCACCATTGTTTTCTCGCTGGGCTATCTGGTGTTCTATCCCGGTCTGGGAAGTTTCCGCGGCACATTCAACTGGACATCGACCAACGAGTACGAAGCCGAGATCAAACAGGCGAATGCCGAGTACGGGCCGCTGTTCGACAAATACCTCAAGGTCGATATCGCAACGCTCTCGAAAGACCCGCAAGCCAACGCCATGGGACAGCGCCTGTTCCTCAACGATTGCGCGCAGTGCCACGGCTCCGACGCGGGCGGCGCCAAAGGGTTTCCCAATCTGCGCGACAACGACTGGCTCTACGGCGGTGATCCCGCCACCATCGAAACCACCATCCTCGGTGGCCGCAACGGCGTGATGCCCGCACTGGGTGCGGCCATTGGCGGTGAGCCGGGCATCATGGAAGTGACCAACTACGTGCGTTCGCTATCGGGCCTGAAACACGATGCAAAACTGGCTGAAGCGGGCAAGGCGAAGTTCGCGATTTGTGCGGCGTGCCATGGCGCAGAAGCCAAGGGCAATACGGCCATGGGCGCGCCCAATCTCACCGATGCGATATGGCTCTACGGTAGCTCAGAAGAAACCATCGCCGAAACGATCCGCAACGGTCGCAACAATATGATGCCTGCACAAAAGGACCGCCTCGGTGAAGCAAAAATCCATTTGCTCGCCGCATACGTTTACAGCCTGGGCGGTGGTGTGCCCGCGCCAACCACCGCTGCGCCCGTCACCACGCCAATCACCACCGCGCCCGCAAAGTAAGCGTAACCGTTGGCTACCCGCTCCAAAGTCATCCCCATACAGGCCGCTGCTGATTTCGATCAGGAGCAGGTGCTGTATGAGGTACGCAAGAAAATCTACCCGCGCGCGGTAAGCGGGTGGTTTGCCAAGTGGCGCTGGGCACTGGTGTTCCTGACGCAGCTGGTGTTTTACGTTTCGCCCTGGCTTTCGTGGAACGGTCGGCAGGCGGTCTTGTTCGATCTCGCGGCGCGCAAGTTCTATATTTTTGGCATCGTCTTTTGGCCGCAGGATTTTATTTATCTCACCATCCTGCTGATGATTTCGGCGTACTCGCTGTTCCTGTTCACCACGGTGGCGGGGCGGCTCTGGTGCGGTTACGCTTGTCCGCAGACCGTTTACACCGAGATATTTTTGTGGGTCGAGCGCGTCGTCGAGGGTGATCGCGTGGCACAGATGCGGCTCGACAAGGCCGGGCTTTCGCCGCGCAAAGTTGCATTGAAATCGGCCAAGCACGCCATATGGATCGCGATATCTTTGTGGACGGGCTTCACTTTCGTCGGTTACTTCACGCCGATTGGCGATCTCGGTCGCGAAGTGTTTTCCTGGACACTCGGGCCATGGGAAGCTTTCTGGCTGTTTTTTTATGGCCTGGCCACCTACGGCAACGCAGGCTGGATGCGCGAACAGGTTTGTAAGTACATGTGCCCCTACGCACGATTCCAGGGGGTGATGTTTGATCGCGATACCCTCGTGGTTGCTTATGACGAGGAACGCGGCGAACCGCGCGGTGCACGTTCAAAGAAAACCAACCCGCAGCTTGCCGGATTAGGTGACTGCGTGGATTGCGAGATATGCGTGCAGGTCTGCCCTACCGGCATCGATATCCGCCAGGGCCAGCAGTACGAGTGTATCGGCTGCACGGCCTGCATCGACGGCTGCAATCAGGTGATGGACAAGATGGGTTATGCGCCAGGGTTGATTCGCTACGCTTCGCTTAATGGCGTGAGCCAGCACCTGGGCTGGCGGGAAATGATTCGCCGCGTATTCCGTCCGCGCGTGCTGATTTACACCGCCGTACTGTGGGCGATCATCATCGCTGCCAGCATCAGTCTTTATCTGCGCGTACCCGTCAAGGTCGATGTCATTCGTGATCGCAACGCGCTGTCGCGCGAAGTGGCAGATGGTCTGATCGAAAACGTCTACCGCCTGCAGATCATGAATACGCAGGAACGGCCCCGCAAGCTTGTCATCACTGCGTCCGGCATTGACGACCTCAAGGTTGGCGGTGTGACGTTACCGATAGAAATCGGGGCTACGTCCACACAAATGTTCACCGTCAATCTGCGCGCGCCTGCGGAGAAGGTGCAAAAAGGTTCCAACCGTATTGTGTTTCACATCGTGCCGCTGGATGCAGCCGGCGGCGCGGATGATTTTTCGCTACACGAGAAATCCATTTTCTTTAAACGCTGAGGAGTCACCATGATCACCGCCAACACTGTTGGTCCAACCCCGTGGTATCGCGAACCCTGGCCCTGGCTGCTGATGGCGGGCCCGGCGATTGTTGTC
>JAJAYN010000427.1 GCA_026786225.1 Burkholderiales bacterium
CGTATAGCGTCGTCGCGGTCAGCGGGCTTACCCAGAACTTCACCGTCTATCGTAACCGTCGTATCGGCGGTAAGAATCAAACGTGGCGATAAGCGCCGTTCGCGCATGGCTTTCGCCGCCATCGCCGACTTTAACAGCACGATGCGCTGAACATATGCATGTGCGGATTCGTCGCGCAACGGGGCCTCATCCACATCGATGCGTGGAGACTGCTCTCGCATCATCAACAATTCAAACGAAATGCCAGCCTGCTTCAGCAACTCGCGACGGCGCGGGCTTTTTGACGCGAGATAGATGATGTTGGACGGTGGTGGCATAGCGGTCATCAATTCCAGAATCGTCAATCGCGATGGTACGGATGATTTTTTGTCAGCGACCATGCGCGGTAAAGCTGCTCTGCCAGTATTACCCGCACCAGTCCATGCGGCAGTGTACAGCCGGATAGCGAAAACTGCTTCGCCGCCGACTCTTTGACCGACGCATGAAGTCCATCCGCGCTGCCGATAACAAAGCAGGGACTCATTCCCTCCCGCATCCACGTGCTAAACATCTGCGCCAGATCTCGCGTGGTCAACCTCTGTCCGCGTTCATCCAGGACGAGGCGCTCAGCCTGCCGTGGAATAGCCGATTCAATTCGAACCGCTTCACTTTTTAAGACAGCGTCAATCGACTTGCCGACTCGATCTTCAGGTTTTAGCTCAATGAGCTCGATGCGCGCTTCCGGCGGCATGCGCTTGGTGTATTCCTCTAAGCCAGTCTGCACCCACGCTGGCATCCTGTGACCAAGCGCGACCACGGTGAGTTTCAAAATTCACCCTTGAAAAAATACAAAGAACCATTATTGGCGCGGTCTTCGCGACATTTAGGTAAGTTCGCGTTCGACTTGTCGCACTTTAGGTCGATAAGTAAGGGGTGAGGAGTAGCGATTGCGGTACCCTTTTGTTTCTGAGACGAAAGGAGTATCGCTATGCCACCCCTCACCGAACAAGCACGTTACCAGATTGAGCACGACCTGAGACTCGGGCTGGATAATAAATCCATTGCCAAGGCCGTGTGCAGCTCTGTCCGCACAGTCCAACGCGAGCGGCTGCGCTGCCGGGACGACGGCGAATATACGGCAGCACGGGCCATCGTCCATCGCCGCCAGAAGGGCGCCAAGAGTGCGGCCAACCATCCCACCCACGCGCCCTCGATCTGGCAACCGGTTGAAGCTCTGCTCAAGCAGAAATACTCTCCGGAACAGGTCGAAGCCGCAATGGCGAAATTGGGCCAGT
Source organism: Burkholderiales bacterium (assembly GCA_026786225.1). Classification (GTDB taxonomy): domain Bacteria; phylum Pseudomonadota; class Gammaproteobacteria; order Burkholderiales; family Usitatibacteraceae; genus UKL13-2. Next base: position 1,275 of record JAJAYN010000427.1, read on the forward strand.
CGGTTAGCGCATCGGCTATTTACCGGTATCCGCGCCGGGTCGGCAAGACTCTCCTGTTGACGCACTTTCGTCACTATTCGGCCAGCAAGAAGCGTAGCGGCAAGATGCACTGGGTGGGACGGGCCAAAAAGCTCAAGGATCGACCCAAGGAAATCCTCACCCGCGACACCATCGGCCATCTTGAGTGCGACAGCATCGTTGGCAAACGTAACGAGCCCAACAAGGTCGTGGTGCTCCTGGATCGGGCCACGCGCTATGTCCGCTTGGGGTTGGTTCGAGACGGTACCGCAGCGGGCGTGGCGCGTCACATGGCGCTGTGGCTAAGTGACCCGCGTATACCGATCCTGAGCCTGACGACCGATCAGGGCTGTGAGTTCTCGGCGCTACCGGAACTGATAGTAGATCGCCTCTACGCCTGCGACCCCGGCAAGCCGTATCAAAAAGGGGCAGTGGAAAACATTAACAAACTGATTCGACAGTACATCCCCAAAGGCAACAGTCTACGCAAACTCACCCAAGCAGGACTCGATTGGATTGCCAATGAACTCAACAACCGTATTCGCTATCGACTTGGCTGGGAGTCACCGGCTGGGATACTATCTCGATTGACCGCCGCAACGACAAGTCGAACGCCAACCTACCTTTATGCCTCAAACACCGCGCCAGTCCTGGCGTTTTGCAAATGGAAAGGCGCTCCAGAGAAGCAAAGGAAACTTTCAATCTTTCACGGTCGGCCGGCGTACGGTTGGCTTCTTTGCTGTGGGTTTCGCTGTGGGTTTCTTTACCGCAGGCTTCTTCTCACCGGGCTTTTTCCCGGCCGGCGTCTTTGCAGTGATTGGTTTAGCAGCAGGCTTTTTCGCCACCGGCTTCTTGACAACCAGCTTGGTTGCAGTCGGCTTTTTCGCGGCGGGCTTCTTCGCGGCTGTCCTCTTCACCGCCGGCGTCTTGGCGACCGGCTTGCTGACTATCGCGGTTTTTGTTGCGACCTTTTTCACCTTCACCACCTTTGCAGCAGCTACTTTTTTCTTTGTTCCAACCTTGGGCTTCACAACCGCGGCGGTTTTTGTCTTGGCGGAAACTTTTGCAGCCGTTTTCGGGTTGGCGGCAGGTTTTGGTGCGGGCTTGGCAGCTTTAACAGGTTTTGGCTTGGGAAACTCCAAACTGCCTTCGCCCCATAACTCTTCAAGTTCATAGAGCTCGCGCATGGCCGGCTGCATGATGTGCACCACGATATCGCCGCAGTCGACCAGCACCCATTCCCCCGACTGTTCGCCCTCAATGCCATATATCCAGCCGCCGTTTTCCTTGACCCTGTCCATCACGTTCTTCGCCAGGGCTTTGGTCTGCCGCGTGGAATCAGCGCTGGCAACAGCGATGTAATCGAATACCGATGTGAGTTTGGAAACGTTAATCAATTTAATGTCGCGCGCCTTGATGTCTTCGAGCGCATCGATGACGATGGTCGTCAGTTTTTTGGTAGCCAACTTAGGTGTTCTCCTGTGGATCATAGAGCTTGTGACGCTCAATATAATCGCAAACGCCGTCAGGTGCTAAACCGCGTATCGATTGATGATTCTTAAGCCGGTTGCGGAGATCGGTGGAGGAGACCGGCGGGACCACCGCAGCCAGCATTGAAAATTTACCGGACGACACAAGTGAGAGCGCAGGTGCGTCGGTTTGCCTGCCAGCAAGGTGCGCAGTCAATACAGCACTTGCTGTTTTCAATGGATGCGGCTCCCCCTGTCGCGGCACTATGGCAAAATTGGCAAGCGTAAACAGCGATTGCCACAGATGCCAGCTATCCAGCCTTGCAAACGCATCGCCGCCGATCAGCCATGTCAGTCTTGCGGTGTCCCCATGGATCTGCCTTAGCTCACGTAACGTATCGACGGTGAAAGTTGGCCCATGGCGTTCCAGCTCACGCGTGTCAATTGAGACATTCGCCATGCCGCTGAATGCGCTGTTGAGCATCTCCAATCGATGCATTGCTGACGCGAGTGGCAAACGACCCCGTTGATACGGATTACCCGCAGGCAGGATGGTCATTTGAGATGCGCCACACTCCAGAAG
>JAJAYN010000428.1 GCA_026786225.1 Burkholderiales bacterium
AGCTACCCCTTCACAAAACGTTTCTTTGCCTTGCCGCAGGCGTATCTTGGCATCGCGTTTGGCTTTGGAATTCCCATGGCATTTGCCGCTGAGACCGGTACTGTCCCCACGCTGGCTTGGTGGTTGTTGATTGCGAACATGTTCTGGACGCTAGCCTACGATACTGAATACGCGATGGTGGATCGCGACGATGACGTGAAGATCGGCATCAAGACAACCCCACTTCTGTTCGGCAAATTTGCTGTCGCGATGGTGATGTTCTGCAATCTCGTCATGCTCGCATTGTTGACGGGCATCGGCAAAGTTATTGGACTGGGCTGGCCCTACTTTATCGGGCTGACGATTGCCTGCGGCATTGCGTTGTTTCATTACACGCTCATTCGCAAGCGTGATCGCGAACAATGCTTCAAGGCGTTCCTGCATAACAACTGGCTGGGGTTTACGGTGTTTGCGGGGGTGATGTTTGATTACGCGGTGCGCACGTAATTGCGTACAATTTATTTGGTCCCGATGGCACCCCTCATCCCAACCCTTCTCCCAAGGGAGAAGGACTGTGCAAATACACGGTGCAGAAGCTGATTCAAACGATTAAGTTTGCAAAACCCCGGAACTGGCGCGCTTGCTGGCACGAAAATGCCTGAAAAGGCGCGCCAATACTCGTGTTTCTATTTTTCTTTGTTCTTCCCTGTGCGCAAACGTGCCTGTTCCTTCAAGTCCAAACCGTTCCCAGCAATCGGGCCTTTCTTGAGCGGGTAGTCAGATACGGGCAATGCGTTCGGCCCCTTTTCGAGTAGCGTGGTCTGATCTGCCTGCGCTTTGCGGCGCGCGCGCGGCTTTTCCATCGGTTGGCTGGCGTTTCCGGCAGGTTGGTTGACGATGGCGACTACCTCTTCCTGGCCAGGCGGCGCTGTGACGTTTGATTTCATTTGTAGCTCCTCGTTGATTGCCAGCTGTCGGCGCTTGCGCGTGGTTGCATACGCGAGTACTGCTGCATTAAGCATGTTGCGCGGGTTTGCGCGCATTGGATGTAGGACGCCACCGCATGCGGCGTCAGCGCTCTCGAACAATCGCTGTCGGACAATGCGCGCAACGGAACCCAAGTCAACGCACGACGCGAATGCACTCGGCGTGACGCAGCGAGCTGCGCTGTCGCAAAGTTTCCTTACATACGATTGGCCGTTGGTCCTACATATTGTTTGCGCGGCAACGCGTTAATCTGATGCACCAACTTTCAGCGTCTCTGGAGAAATAGCATGTGGAAACGTAAATTACTTTTAAGCGCCCTCGTCGCTTCGACGTTTGCTGCCATCGCACCTGCTGCGCAAGCCGCCGTAGAGGTCTACATCAACACCCCGCCGCCGTCACTGCGCTACGAAGTGGTGCCTGCGCCACGTGCCGGTTACATCTGGGCACCAGGCTACTGGAACTGGACCAACAACCGACACGTCTGGGCCAAGGGCCGCTGGGAGCGCGAGCGCACCGGCTACTACTATCATCCCAATCGGTGGACGGAACGCGATGGTCGCTGGTACAAAGAGCGTAGCCGCTGGGATCGCAACCGCCCCGCAGGGGACCGTGACCGCGATGGTATTCCAAACGCACGCGACCGTGATCGCGACGGTGATGGCGTGCCCAACCGGGTAGACCGTCAACCTGATAATCCGCGCCGTCAGTAATCCTCGTCGCTAGCCCGCCAGTACAGGCGGGGGATTGAACGCAAACGGCAACAAAACTTCCGGCTTCGTGCCGGAAGTTGCCATTTGGGCTACCGCTTCGCCGACGGCTGCTGCGTGCTTGAAGCCATGACCCGAGCACGCGGAGATGACGATCGCGTCGGCCATATTTGGCAAGGTGTCGATGATGAAATTGGCACCCGGCGTATCGGTGTACAGGCATGTCTGCGCTTTCGTGTTGTGCGCGCTGATGCCGCGCAACTTGCCCGCAATATGCCGCGCATGCATCGCCGCAATCTCTGCCACCGAAACATCGCGCTGTACGGTTTCAGGCGTTGTGGAAAACTGCTGTTGCTCGGTAGCGACCTTGATGGCACCGGAATCATCCATCTGCGGAAAACCGTAGAACACATCGTCCGCGCCGGAGCCCCAGTGCCAGATGAAAATCGGAAAATCCTTCGTCAAGTAAGAGTGCGCAGATACGGCATCGCGCTTAAACCAGTACAACACCTGACGCCGAACCGTCAGGGTACCCTTCAAATCAGGCAGCAACTGCGGTGCCCATGGCCCAGCGGCGATAATGGTCTTGCCCGGCGCGTAGCGTATTCGATCGCTCTCGACGATGGTTTTGCCGTGTAGATGTGTGACGCTGCGCACGGCCTCGCCAAAACGCAAATCCGCACCGTGCTGCCTCGCCAGCGAGAGCTGCGCACGTACACATTCCTCTGGCTTCAGGTAACCTGCGCCAGGCTCAAAGTAGCCGCACTCGTCGCCCCGCAATACAAACTGCGGGAAGCGTGCTGCGATTTCGGTTGCGTCCAGCCGTTGGTGCGAAATACCGAATGCCTCGGCCGCCCGGATGGTGGCGCCAAGAAAATCGCTTTGCCCGTGTAGCGCGCTGCCTTGGCCCGCGCGCGCAAGGATCAGGCCGCCACACGCGGTGAGCAATACCTGTCCGGTTTGTGACTCGATTTCACGCCACAGTTGATGCGAGCGTATCGCCAATGGCACGAACCGCGCGCCCTCGCCAATCGCCTCGCGGGTGATGCGCGTCTCGCCGTGTGTGGATCCGTGCGTGTGTGGTGGCGTGTATTGATCGATCCCCACCACCTTCACGCCAAGTTTGGCGAGCTGATACACGGTCGCACTACCCATCGCGCCCAGACCGATGACAAGCACGTCGGGATATTCGGTTTTCATATCAATGCGTACTAGCGGCAAAGCGCAAATTTAGCACTTCGCGTGGATGGGGCCTCGCAAAAGTCCGACGCTGATGACGACAATTTGGCGATTCTTCATTGCCTGATCGCCATCCGACCTGATGCGATTTATTCGGTGGACGCATCCGTACGAAAGTACGGCATCCAAACAAACCCGGAGTACGTGAAAAGGCGCGCGGATAAACGAGTTTCATTTTTTGTCTCCGCGAAACTCCTCCAGCGCGTATGCATTCAACTACCGCGACACTTGCCGCGCCCTGTTCGCCAAAAGGACCACAAGGTGACCCGGACCGAATCCCGCCGACCACTTCCGCCGTCCTGATGACGATGCGAGCCTTCGCGAATTGGGCTGGTAGCGCTGCGCCGCAGCGCCTGTTCCTGAGCAGGCGTCAAACCGCGTCGTGACAGCACACGCATAACTTGTTGCCGTCCGGGTCACGAAAATACGCGCCGTAGTAGTCAGCGTGATACTGCGGCCGCAATCCCGGCAGGCCCTCGCAGACGCCGCAACTTGCCAGCGCAACGGCATGGGACTGGTCGACAAGGGCGCGACTGCCCGCCAGCAACGCGACCATCTGGCCGTTTCCGGGCGCGGCGGCATTGCCGTTGAAGGGTCTGCCGATTAGAAATAACGGACGCGGTGCATCGGTTGCACACCAGCCTGCCCAATGCTGCGCAGCGTCGCTGAACTTCAGTCGTAGCCCCAGCGCATCCATGAGTGGCGAATAGAAGTTGAACGCGCGATCAAAGTCGGTGATACCGATAAAGACGTGGGAAAGCATGTCGTTCCTTTCTTGACGATTGCAAATGTGTAGCGACCTGGATCGTTTGGCCGCCGTAATACAATGGGCATGTCTAAAGAAGCCTCTGATTTCTTTCCCGCCACTCGCAATTACGCTGTCAAGGTCGCCATGTTTTCAAACCGCTCCAATCGCCATATTCTCATCCAGCTGGCCATATTGTTCGTGCTGGCGCTCCCACCCATTGCGAACGCCTCCACCGTCAGGTTGCAAACGGCCATCGGTGCGATCGACATCACGCTTTATGACGCCGCCGCACCGCGCACGGTCGCAAATTTTCTAACTTACGTCAACAGCGGTGCCTATCGCAATTCCTTCGTTCACCGCAGCGTCCCGAGCTTCGTCATTCAGGGTGGCGGTTTTGCCTGGGACGAGACGACCAACATGGTTGTGTTCGTGCCGACACTTGCACCGGTCGTCAACGAATTCAGTGTCGCGCGTTCGAACAAGCGCGGCACGATTGCCAACAACACGATCCTCAAAGCGAATCTCGCCACTGTCAGCGCGGCCATCGCCGTTCAAAATAACTATCAGGGCCTCTGGTGAAACGCCAATGAATCCGGCTGGGGCATGAGCCTCACCCAGCATGGCAACATCCTTTTCGTCGCCATATACACCTATGACGATGCCGGCCTGCCGATCTGGTATGTCATCACCAATTGTCCCGTCACCACCACCGGATGTACCGGCACCATCTACCGCGTGAACGGCGGCACACCGCCGACCTTGCCGTGGGCGGGGCAGGGCAGGGTGCTAACCGAAGTCGGTACCGGTACGCTGGCGTTTACCAACATCAATAGCGGCGCTTTCAACTTTACGATCAACAAAGTCGCCGGATCCAAGGCAATCACCCGGCAGATTTTTGCAACCGGCACGACGCCACCGGCAGTCGATTACACCGATCTCTGGTGGAACCCGAACGAGTCTGGCTGGGGCGTATCCCTCACCCAGCAGTTCGGCACCATCTTTGCCGCGTGGTATGCGTACGACGCCAACGGTAATCCAATCTGGTACGCGGCCACCAATTGCCCCGTTACCGCTATTGGCTGCACCGCACCGCTGTACCGGTTCACTGGCGGCGCACCGTTGACCTCGCCATGGACGAGCGTCAGCCCGGCTATCCCGGTCGGGGATGTCACATTTGCATTCACCAATGCCGCCAATGGCACCATGAGCTACACCGTTAACGGCGTTAAAACCAGTCGATCGATGACGCGGCAGGTTTACTGATCGGGCCATTTCGAAGTGGATGTAGCGAATTTCTTGCGCACCGCAATCCGCGGTCGTAAAGTTTCTCTATCGTCTGAATCAACCTGGGGGATGTCATGACCTTGAACGAAACCATGCTGGAACTCGAATCGCTCGGCAGCGAGCAAACCCGCAAAACGTGGTGTCGTCACGGCGCGGCGGAGCCAATGTTTGGTGTGAAATTCGGCGACCTCGCCAAGATTCAAAAGCGCATCAAAGTAGATCATGCCCTCGCGGCTGAACTTTGGAAGAGCGGCAATCACGATGCGCGGCTGCTGGCCTGCATGGTGGCAGATGCCAGTGCCGTCACGGAAAAAGAACTGAAGACCTGGGCGGGAAGCGTGAAGGATTCGTCCACTGCAGATGCGCTGGCAGCACTGGTCAGCCGGACCAGCATGGCGGCAAAACTCCGTGAAGCGTGGCTGGCTGAAGCCAAGCTGCGGCGTGCCGGCTGGGCGCTGGTGGGGCACTGCGTCAAAGAGGGCAACGCGTTTGATGAAACGACGGCGCTAGGCTATGCGAAGCGCATCGAGGCCGATATCCACAGTGCGGAGAATTGGACCAGACGCACCATGATGTACGTGCTGATCGGCATCGGCGGCGTTTCCGCCAAGACGCGCAAAGCTGCCGAAGAAGCCATTCGCCGTATTGGGCCGGTGGCGTTTGATCCCGGGAACACAGCTTGTGAATTCCCGAATGCATTGCCCTACATTGCGAAGATTTGGGCGCGCAAAAAGGGCTGATTACCGGCCCATTCATTCGGAACGATGATTGCTTTATTCATCGTTCCGCATTTCTCACCCTCTCCCTCGGGAGAGGGCCGGGGTGAGGGGAACCGGCTCAAAAATTCTTCTTGCCGGTTCAATGGCGCGCGCGACAACTCCTTACCGCCGTCAGCCCTCCTCACGCCAGCCGCGCAACCGAATCGCCGCATAAATCATCGCCGCGCCAGCAGCAACACCTATCCAGATGTTGGCATCTGCGAGTAACTGCCACGACTGCGACAGTGCTGGGCCGAGGACGGCCGACGCGGACGCGTCACCGGGAACGGGTAAGCCTTGTCCTTGCTGCGAGAACCAAGCACCCGGCAATATGCTGCCCAGCAATCTACCGACGATATTTTTCCAGAACCAGGCCATGTTCCAGTCGAATCGGAACATGCCATTCGCCCAGCTGAGCAATGCGCCTGTCAGCAGTGGCACACCAATCGCCCACAGCAATGGTTTGCTCCGTGCCCACGCCGATACCATCAGCAACCAGCCGATGGCGGGCAACGCCCACAACGCATAGATTGGCAGCATGGCCACCAACTGCAGCGGCGCAAGGTAGGTGGCAGGATCGCTGAGCACTTCGGCAAAGATATTCACGCCAGCAATTGCCGCGGCGGCGCAAATCAACAGAGCCGTGATGATGGCCGTCACGCTGGCGGCCGCAAGTGCAATCAGCGGGGCAACACCGATAGCCATCGCGACCTTGGACAAGACCGTTTCGGTGTCCGAGACAGGCAGAGATTTCCAGAACAGCACGCTGCGGTCTTTTCGCTCATCGTGCAGCGCGCCAAGACAAAAGAAAAAAACGCAGATGCCGAAGGCGATCATGATCGGCATCGTCAATTTCGTATAGTTGGCCACAATCGTCGAGGCAAATGCGGCGCGCTCTTCGGGCGTGACAATATCGGCGAATGAGCTCACCGCCACGCCATTGATTTCCATGCCGCCTTTGACGCCCGATACGGCGATGCCCAGCGAGACGACGGTGAGCGTGATCATCAGCGCGCCGACGATAATCGGCAGCCAGAGGAAGCCGCCCTTGTGCTCCCAGAACTCACGCTTGAGCAGCCATTTGAATGTGTTCATGCGTAGGTTCCTTTCATGGTCGCAACAAAGATATCGGCAATGCCGGGCGTGCGTGTTTCGCCGAGGGCGGCGAGTGTTTCGCGTGGCACACCGTCGAAGAGCATCACCGATTTGCCGAACACCTGCCGCTCGTCGATGGGCTTCAACGCACGCGCCGCGTCCGCCTTTTCGGCTGGCACCATCACCTCGACAAAGCGCGTACCGACGTCGTCCATGGTTGAGGACAGGACGATCTTTCCGTCGCGGATGAACATAAGGTCCGACAGGATGTGCTCGATCTCTTCTACCTGATGGGTGGTTACGATGATGGTCTTGTTTTCATCGAAATATTCTTCAAGCAGGTGCTGGTAGAACTGTTTGCGATAAAGGATATCCAGCCCCAGCGTGGGCTCATCGAGCACCAGCAATTTGGCGTCGATCGCCATCACCAGCGCCAGGTGCAATTGCACCACCATACCCTTGGACATCTCCTTGACCTTCATGGTCGGCTTGAGCTTGGTGCTGGCGAGGTAACGCTCGGCCTTGGCGCGATCAAACTTCGGATGTACACCGGCAACAAAATCGACGGCATTGCCGACACTAAGCCAGCGCGGCAGAATGGCCACGTCGGCGATGAAACACACCTGCTGCATGAGTTCGTCCCGCTGCGTGCGTGGATCAAGGCCCAACACACTGAGCGTGCCTTCAAACGGCGTCAGCCCGAGAATCGCCTTGAGGGCGGTGGTCTTGCCCGAGCCATTGGGCCCGATCAACCCAACGATGCGGCCCGCGGGAATGTCGATACTGATATTGTCGACAGCAGTGGTTTTGCCAAAACGCTTGGTCAGGCCTTTGGCGGAAATAACGGCGCTCATTGGGCACCTCCGATATTGGCGGCGCTCAATAATTCCGAAGTGTTCATGCCCAGGCGCCGAATACGCTCGACCATCTGTGGCCACTCCTCGTGCAGGAAGCGTGCGCGCTCGCTGACGATCAGTTTTTCGCGGGCACCATCGGTCACGTACATGCCAATTCCCCTTCTTTTTTCCACAAGCGTTGCGTCTGCGAGCTCCTGATAGGCGCGCGAGACCGTGATTGGATTGAGTTGAAAATCGGCGGCTATTTGCCGAACCGACGGCAGCGGGTCGCCCGGCTTCAGCAGCCCATCAAGCAGCATCGCGACGATGCGGTCCTTGAGCTGCCGGTAAATCGGCGCGTTGTTGTTCCAGTCGTTACTCATGCTGGTTTCTCCTGATGCAGGTTGCGGGCGGCGCAGTCCGCAGTGGGTTTGATAAATTCCGTAAGTTCGCGCAACTGCTCTTGGTGATTGGTAGTGTATTTATGTGGTGTTGTAGTTAACTATAACACTGCGGCGTTGATGAGTCCATGGCAGTCTTGTGTGGCGGGGATTTTTGTTCCGTGACAATAAACGCGTCACTAGTCTCAGAAATTGAGAGTGGCGTCACCGGCCAACCGTGCGGCTCACCGCCCAGAAGTAATCACTTACTTTCGCCAATTCCGACGTTGTTGAACAGTCGCGCCGGTCATCGCTGACTATTCCGGCCCCTTCGTGCCGGTGTTGACCGATTAGCGTGTCGCCAAAATCTTTCATGGCAGTACCAGCGCGGCGATTATGCGCGAAGTTGAACGACCGCTGACGGGAGGGAAATTTGTTCGTTATTGGCCAGAAGCGGCTATTGAGTTTTCTACAAAGCGGCCATTCTTTGAGGCTGTCATAGTTGCGCATGGCAGAACACGTGCTCGTTCCCAAAATGATTGCATTGATTGCGCCCCGGTGCTAAATTGCAATCAATGATTACGCCGATAGGAGACAAACGTGGCTACCAATCTTGTTGTTCGCAATGTTGACGAAGACGTGGCGTTGGCACTTAAGCAAGTTGCAGCATTACATGGAAGAAGCGCGGAAGCCGAGCACAGGGAAATCTTGAAGTCTGCCCTCAAGCGCCCAAAGCGTCGCTCTGTCGCTGATGTATTTTCGAGCATGCCGAATGTCGGAGATGACGCTGACTTTGCTCGCCGGAAAGGCCGGGGATAACGTGTACTTGGTCGACACAAACGTCGTAAGCGAGGCACGCAAAGGAAAGAAAGCAGATATTGGTGTTCAGAAATTCTGGCAAACCGTCGATGAGTCTGAACTATATCTATCCGTTCAGACGATCGGCGAAATACGCAGGGGAATTGAAAACATCAGGCGTCGCGGCGATCTACCGCAAGCCGGGAAATTAGAAAGGTGGCTTGATC
>JAJAYN010000429.1 GCA_026786225.1 Burkholderiales bacterium
CAGGGGTAGAGCAACCGCCTTGTAAGCGGTAGGTCGTCAGTTCGAATCCGACTGTGGGCACCATTTTTCAACAAACGAAATCGGGATACGGGGAACGTCGCTCGTCCTGCATAGTCCAATAAACAATCCCGGACGAACTCGTCTGTTCCCATATTGTTTAAGCCCTCAATTTTGCCTCGCGCATGCGCCTTCAAAATCACCTTATCGCAACACTCGGGTTTTTAGTTTTCGCGGCCGCCAATTCATTTGCGGCATCTGTCAAGACGCCTCACGTCGAAGCTGAAATCATTTCGCGCGACGCTGCCGTAATGCCGGGGCAACCGATTGATGTCGCGCTACGGCTGAAAATCATCGATCACTGGCATACGTATTGGAGAAACCCCGGAGACTCTGGCCTGCCGACAAAGCTAACGTGGTCGTTGCCAACTGGAATCACGGCAGGGGAAATACGTTGGCCGTATCCGAAGAAGCTGCCACTTGGGCCGTTGATGAATTTCGGCTACGAAGGGGAGGCTCTGCATCTTGTTACGTTACAAACGCAGAGCGGATCGCAGTTTGGCCAGAGTGTCACCCTTAAAGCAAAAGCCGAGTGGCTGGTCTGCAGTGATGTTTGTATTCCAGAGAGTGCCGACCTGGCAATCACACTGCCAGTAGTGAATACCCCGCCGTTGCGTGACCCTCGTTGGGAAAAAGCTTTTGTCGCCGCGAACGCGGCGCTACCGGGCACGATCAAGAATTGGACATCCGGGGCGACAGCGGCGAATGGTCAATTTACGCTTGTCCTCACGCCTCCTCCAAGCGAAAATTTTGCGCCAACGGAAGTCGCGTTTTACCCTTTCCGTGAAGAAGTCATCGCCAACGCAGGCAGGCAAATTTTCAGCAAGACCGGCGGTGAACTTCGCCTCACTATCCCGTTCGCTGAACCAGCGAATTTGACGATCAAGTCGCTTGACGGCGTCCTGGTAAGCCAAAATGGTTGGGGCACCGCTCACCCCGGAAAAGCCGTCGAAATTTCTGCGCCTGTAAGCTACGTTAAGACGTCCTCTTCGCTTTCCGATCCGAAAACCGGTGCGGTGCCCACGGCAAAGGTCGGCCCCAATGGTCGCGAAGACCTTGGCTTGGCAATTGCGATGCTTTTTGCCTTTGTTGGCGGCCTTATTCTCAATTTGATGCCCTGTGTTTTTCCGGTGCTTGGCATAAAGGTCATGAGCTTTGTGCAGCAATCAGAGGGCGCGCCAAAACGCATGAAGCAGCAGGGTTTCGCTTTTTTAGGTGGCGTTGTCGTTTCATTCTGGGTTCTTGCAGGGTTGTTGATTGCCTTGCGCGCTGGCGGCGAATCCATTGGCTGGGGGTTTCAATTGCAGTCGCCCGCATTCGTCACATTGCTGGCCGGGTTGTTTTTGCTCATGGCACTCAATTTGAGTGGCGTATTCGAATTCGGCATGCGTCTGCAAGCCGTCGCGGGAAACCTTCATGCAGCGGGCAACCGCAGTTTTTTGCTGGACGCGTTCTTTTCCGGCGTACTCGCGACCATCATCGCGACGCCCTGTACAGCCCCATTCATGGGGGCGGCGCTAGGCTATACGCTTGCGCAACCAGCCTCGGTCTCGTTGCTGGTATTCACGTCGGTTGCGCTGGGCATGGCCTCACCGATTGTGGTTTTGTCACTGTTCCCGGGTTGGCTGCGATATCTGCCAAAGCCAGGCGTCTGGATGAACACGTTCAAGCAGTTCATGGCTTTCCCCCTATTTGCAACCGTTGCGTGGCTTGCATGGGTGCTAGGTTCGCAACAGGGCACAGATGGTATTGGCCTGCTTTTGTTTGGGATGGTGGTCATCGCATTCGGCGCATGGTTATACGGTCGATGGCAAATCGCCCATCCCGTTCGGGCGTCGGTGGCTGCCATTTCACTATTGGTCGCGGGCGCAGTCATCGCTTGGCCGGGACCAATAATGGAGCGAGCGCAGAGTGCGGGACTAAATAGCCCCGCCGATGCATGGGTGCCGTTCTCGAAACAAAAGGTCAATGAGCTTCGCGGACAAGGGCGTGCCGTTTTCATCGACTTCACCGCAACTTGGTGCATTACGTGTCAGGTGAATAAACGCATCGCCTTGAACAACAATGAGGTCGTGGCACGATTCAACGATTTGAAAATCACCCGCATGAAAGCCGACTGGACGGTCAAAGATCCCGCGATCACCGAGGCACTTGCCGAGTTCGGCAGGAACGGCGTGCCACTTTACGTCTATTATCCGGCTGGTGGGGAGGCCAGGTTGTTACCTGAAGTGTTGACGCCCTCAGTCGTTCTATCAGCGCTCGGCAGTTCTGGCGTCGCTACTGCTGCCAAGTAAGCACGGTCGCAAATACACTGGCCACAGAAAGCGGCGCTATCCGCTATCATCAGTAACGGTCTGGCGGCGCAGGAATTCTGGGCTCATGAGGGAACTTCTAGAAACCCCGAATCCGTTCGTGGTGAGCTTATCGAACCACCGCCTTACTCAATGGAATCAATATCTTGCATCACCACCCTTCGACAGGCTCAGGGCGAACGGGGGTTTTTAGAAGTCCCCAAGAGCGAAACTCTAGAATTGGCGCGCCTTATGACTGCTTTTTGCCCTGTGACCCGCGCCAGATATGGAGTTCAGGTTTTACTGTCGCTATTGCTGAAAACAAAATAATCTGGTGAATTCGTGAGTACCCGGACCCTTCCAACTCTACCGTTAGCTGTTCTGGCGCTGCTTGCCGCACTGACATTTTGGCTGAATCAGTTTGTGCAGGTACCGAGCGCACGCGCTGACGGCAGTAAGCGACACGACCCAGACCTGATCGTGGAGAATTTCACTGCTCAGGCATTGGGCGAAACGGGCGAGGTGCAATACACCGTGAAAGCGGCCAGGCTGGCACATTTTCCGGACGACGATTCCTCTACAATGGAAACAGTGGTGTTTACGGCGCTACACCCCAGCCTGCCCCCGGTGGTTGCGATTGCTCCCCGCGGAAGGTTACTAGCCGGTGTCGATGAAGTCATTATGGAGGGCGGGGTTTTGGTAACGTCTGAGAAAAGCGAAAAGCTGCCCCCGCTGAAGTTGGCTGCGCCATCAATTAACATTTTTCCCGACAAGAATCTGGTGCGAGCAAGCGAAGGCGTCAGAGTTGATGGTCTGACCAGCCAGATCACTGCGAAAAAAATGGAGCTCAACAGCCTGACCAGACGAGTTGTATTGGAACGCGGCCGCATCACCTACCAACAACCTCCACGGAAAACGCCATGAGAGCCGCTGCCAGCAAAATGCTGCGCCCATTTGCACTGATCGCTGTTGCGTTTCTTCCGGCGACAGTTGTGTACGCGGAACAGGCTGACCGTAACAAACCGATTACGATCGAGGGCGATCTGGTTACGCTCGACCAGGCCAAACTGGTAAGAGTGTTAGAGGGTAATGTCATTCTGGTCCAAGGCACGCTGCGCCTCACGGCCGAGCGAATCGTCGTCAAGGAGGACGCCGGAGGCGCGATGACCGCACAAGCATTTGGCACGCCTAACAAGCAGATCGCGTTCAAGCAAAAGCGCGAGGGCAGCGTCGAGTGGATGGAAGGCGCTTCTGACCGCGCAGAATTCGATGAAAAGACCGATACACTTAAATTGCTTTCCCGCGCCCGACTCAAAAGTGGGGGTGATGAACTGAAAGGCGAGTACATCTATTACAACTTCACCACAGAAGTCATGCAAGTGCGCAACGCGATCCCCGACGCAAAAGGTTCAGTGACGCCAGCGAATCTTACCAACCGCCCCACCATCACCATCCAACCGAAAGTTTTGGACGACAAGCCCAAGCAATCGGCGCCTGTCAAAATCAATTAGGCGTCCGTTTGCCGTCGGAATGCCCACATGAACCAAATGTCAGAAACCTCTACCACCGCAACAAGCGCGCTTGAGAAAAAGAGTGTTTTGCGCGTGGACGGCCTGCGCAAGTCTTATCG
>JAJAYN010000430.1 GCA_026786225.1 Burkholderiales bacterium
GCAAACCAGCCGCAAACTGGCCGAACGGCTGGGCCGCGCACCAGAGTTCGAATACGCCGCCAACGGCAGTCTCGACCAATTCGTCGCGCAGGGCGAGGTGCTGATGCGTCATCGCTATGCGCTGAGTCCCGCTATTAGTGCCGACAAATTCTCCGTGAATGGCTTGCGTGCCGCGCTTGAGGAACAATTGACACAGATGGCATCGCCATTCGGGGCGCTGTCTAGAAGCATCATGGCGCGGGACCCGACGGGAGAATTTCTCGCTATCGTGCGCCAGTTTGATACCGGTGCGATGCCGGCGTTGCGCCAGGGCGTGTGGTTTAGCGCCGATGGCAGACGTGCCTTCCTGATTGCGCAGACTCTCGCTCCCGGCTTCGATAGTGAGCGACAGGAACAGGCGATGGCCGCAGTCAGGCGCGCGCTAAGCGAAGAGAATCCAAAGGTAGAGGCAGTCCTCACCGGACCAGGTGTATTTGCGGCGGAGTCACGACGCCTGATTCGCAGCGATGCGGAGCGGCTGAGCACGTTTTCGGCGCTGGTGATATTGGCGATGCTCGTTTTGATCTATCGATCTGCGCTTGCAGTGATATTGGTGACCATTCCGGTCGCTTTCGGCTTGCTGATTGGCGTGTTGGTGGTCAACACCATTTTTGGCTCGGTGCACGCCATTACGCTGGGATTTGCGGCGACACTCATTGGCGAGGCTGTCGATTACCCAAGCTACCTGCTGCTCAATATCGCACCCGGCGAGGCTGCCCGCAGCGCAGCAAGACGACTCCGGGTCACGCTTGCACTGGCCGTGCTATCAACGGTGGTGAGCGCGCTGGCCCTCACGTTGTCGAGTTTCAACGGCCTGGCGCAGCTCGGTGTGCTGACAATGGTGGGTGTACTGGTCGCCGGCATCACCACCCAATACCTGCTTCCCTGGTTGCTCGGCGACCGCGTACTGGCGATTGCCCGGTTCAACCTGCCCTCCGCCGGATTTCTCAGTCGCGCGCGGTGGCCAAGCGCGATCGCCGCACTTGTGGTCGTCTTTGCCGGCGCGTGGCTTGTCACGCTTCACCCGGCGTGGTGGCAGCGCGATCTCGCCGGGATCAGCCCGGTGCCGCCGGACATGCGCGCGCAGGACGCACAATTGCGCCGCGAAATGGGTGCGCCGGAGGTAAGCCTATTTCTCGCCAGTCGCGGCAGCAGTCAGGCTGCAGCCTTACAAACGGCAGAAAATGTGCTGCCCGTTCTGCAGCGGTGGCAGACCGAAAAATGGATTCGCAGTTTTGACTCGCCCGCCAAATTCTTGCCCACGACGGACACACAGCGCGCACGGCTTGGCGCTTTGCCCGAACCGGTTGATCTTGAACGCAACCTTGCGCAGGCATTGAAAGGACTACCGTTTCGGGCCGACGCGTTCCAGCCATTTGTCGAGGAGGCTGGTGCCGCACGTCGGGCCGCGGCCGAGGCGACAGCACCTGTCACCATGGCCTCGTATGCCGGCACGCCGCTGGGTGCGAGATTGAATGCGTTGGTCGTTGAACTGGACGGGCAGTGGCTGGTATTGACACCGCTGGGCGGTGTCGTCGATACGACCAGGCTTAGGCAGGATTTGGCGTCCACGCCACAAACCAATAGCCAACTGGTGGATCTAAAACAGGTTTCTTCCGACATGGTCGACGGTTTCCGCCGGGAAGCGCTGGCCCAGGCAGGTTGGGGTGCTGCGTTGATCGTCATCATGCTCGCTTTGGGTTTGCGTTCGGCTTCACGCGCATTTCACGTGGCCCTGCCAGTCGCTGCGGCGCTGATCCTCACGGTTGCCTCGTTGGTAGCCATTGGTGAGCGCCTCAGCGTATTTCATCTGGTTGCGCTGCTGCTGGTGCTGGGCATCGGCCTCAACTACGCGCTGTTCTTCGAGCGTGTCGCCGTGGATGACAACGAACGTCAACGTACCCGGCTGGCGCTGGCCGTTTGCAGCACGTCTACGATTATCACGTTTGGTTTTCTTGCGTTATCCTCCACCCCGGTGTTGCACGCGATAGGCTGTACCGTTGCGCTCGGTGCCGTGCTGGCTTTGTTGATGTCCGCGTTGTGGGCGAGGCGTAACGAAATCATTCCGGCAAAGTCTGAAGCCTGAGCGCAATATCGATACCAACGAAGACATGATCCCACTCGCCATTTCCGCCTACACCACCAGCAGCGTCGCCGGCATCGGCAACGTCGCGACGGCACGCGCACTGCGCGAGGGCCGCAGTGGGCTCGCACCCAATGATCTCGACTGGGCACCCTTGCCATGCTGGATAGGCCGCGTCGCCTCACTAGATGGTGACGATGAAATGAAACTTCCCAACGCGCTGCGCGACTTCGATTGCCGCAACAACCGCCTCGCACTGTTGGGGTTGGAGCAGGACAATTTCATGGCGGCAGTAGCCGATGCGCGTCTGCGCGTCGGTGCAGGACGCGTTGGTGTCTTTATCGGCACCAGCACCTCGGGCATCCTCTCCACCGAAATTGCCTACCAGCACCGGGAAGGACAAAGCGGAAGCCTGCCCGCCGGCTATCGCTACGAAACCACCCACAACCTCGATGCGACGACCGAATTCGTGCGCCGCATGCTGGCATTGACGGGTCCTGCGATGACGATATCCACCGCGTGCTCCTCGAGCGCAAAGGTATTTTGCCTCGCCGAAAGATTTATCCGTCTCGGCCTCATCGATGCGGCCGTCGTCGGTGGTGTGGACAGCCTTTGCCACACCACCCTGTATGGTTTTAGTGCCCTGCAACTGGTGGCCCCGGATGCCTGTCGTCCGTTCGATGTTGCGCGGCGTGGAATTTCGATTGGCGAGGCTGCCGGGTTCGCACTACTCGAACGCAGCGAATCGTGCGACGCGAGTTTGCGTCTGCTCGGTCATGGCGAATCCAGCGATGCGCATCATATGTCCACACCACACCCGGAGGGCGATGGCGCCCGCCGCGCCATGCAGGAAGCGCTGCATCGCGCCGGTCTCGTGTCCGCCGATATCGATTACGTCAATCTTCACGGCACCGCAACGCCCGCCAACGACCGCGCCGAAGATCGTGCGATGCAAAGTGTGTTCGGATCCGGCGTTGCGTGTTCATCCACCAAAGGCTTCACCGGCCACACACTCGGTGCCGCAGGCATCACCGAAGCTGCGATCGCGCTGCTCTCCATTGAAAACAATTTCATTCCCGGCAGTCCGACCACCGGCACCGTCGATCCGGAATTGCATAGTGCGGTTGTGATCGATGGACGTGAGGCGTGTCTTGAACGCGTGATGAGCAACAACTTCGGTTTTGGGGGCAGTAACTGCGCGCTGCTCTTCGGCAGGGCGGCATGATGCGCGTTTCCGTCGACGCCGTTGGCGTGCTCGCACCGGGATTACCTGACTGGGAAACCGCGATGGACATACTGGCGATGCGGCGAATGTTCGTTCCATCGTCACTGGAAGTACCACCGCCGAATTGTCTGGCCCCGGCTGAGCGGCGACGCAGCAGTCCAACGGTGCGCCTCGCCATCGCGGTGGCGGAACAGGCTTTGCGACAGACTGCGTTGGCGCCACAGGACATGGCGATGGTGTTCTCGTCATACGAAGCAGCGGGCGTGATCACGCACCAGTTATGTGAAGCACTCGCGGGCAGCCGTGAAGTTTCGCCCACGCAGTTCCACAATTCTGTGCACAACGCCCCCAGTGGTTACTACAGTATCTCGATGAACGCGCAGCGCGCCGCCAGCAGCATCTGCCGTGGCGAATGGAGTTTTGCGGCGGGCTTGCTCAACGCCGCCGCGCAAGCCGTCTCCGACCAGCTGCCGGTGCTGTATGTTTGCTACGACAGTCCGCTGCCATCGCCGATGCGAGAGGTCATGCCGGTCGTCGAATCGATAGCGATTGCGCTGGTGCTGACGCCGAATGCCGGCCCGGCTTCGCTCGCCACGTGGGAGCTAGCCATTGTGCCAACGCGCGGCGCTGCAACCTGGCATGAGTGGATTCCATCGGCTTGGCATGCCAATGCTTCTGCACGCGGTTTTGCTGCACTTGAATCGCTGGCAAATCCCGCATGCACAGCCATTTTTTTGTCGCTTTCGCCTGAGATCGATCTGGCGGTGACGCGATGTTAGTTTGCAAAGAATTGATGCCCGCACCACGATGTCGAATTGCAGATCGCCATTTGGCGGGCCTTCGCGAGCGTTTTAGCCCTGAATGCCGCGCCAGATATAGAGTTCTGAGGAACAATAGATGCAACTAGACCACGCTGCCATCGCTGCCCGTGTTCCGCACACAGGACGCATGTGCCTGCTGGACCGCGTGCTGCAATGGGACGCGCACGCTATCCGTTGTAGTGCAACCTCGCATCGTGACCCGGACAATCCCTTGCGTGAAGCTGGTGGCTTGGCCATGCTAGCCGGTATCGAATATGCGGCGCAGGCCGCCGCCGTGCAC
>JAJAYN010000431.1 GCA_026786225.1 Burkholderiales bacterium
AGACGCACCGCTTCATCCTGGCCAACGACGCGCTTGTGCAAGTTGTCTTCCATTTTGATGAGCTTTTCGCGCTCACCCTGCATCATCTTCGATACCGGGATGCCGGTGGCACGTGATACGACCTCGGCGATTTCATCCGCCCCAACCTGCGTACGTACGAGCCGCGTCTTGGCCTGCTTGCTCTCGGATTTTTCGGCTTGATGTAATTGCGCTTCGAGTTGAGGAAGCGTGCCGTACTGCAATTCTGCGAGCTTGTCGAACTGGCCTTTGCGTTGCAAATCGGCCATTTGCGTCTTGATGGTTTCGATCTCCTCGCGAATGTGCTGGGTACCCTGCACTTGCGCTTTCTCGGCCTTCCAGATTTCCTCGAGGTCCGAATATTCCTTTTCGAGGCGCTTGATTTCTTCCTCGATCAGCTTGAAGCGTTTTTTTGAGCCCTCGTCTTTTTCTTTTTTGACAGCTTCACGCTCGATCTTCAATTGAATCAACCGGCGCTCAAGTTTGTCCATCGACTCCGGTTTGGAATCGATTTCCATTCTGAGTCTGGCAGCTGCTTCGTCGATCAGGTCGATGGCCTTGTCGGGCAGGAAGCGGTCGGTGATATAACGGTTAGATAGCTCCGCAGCAGCGACAATGGCGGGATCGGTGATCTCAACGCCGTGGTGCGCTTCGTAACGCTCCTGCAGTCCGCGCAGGATGGCGATGGTGGCTTCCATGCTGGGTTCGCCGACCAGGACTTTCTGAAAACGTCGCTCTAGTGCCGCGTCCTTTTCCACATACTTGCGATATTCGTCGAGCGTGGTTGCGCCGATGCAATGCAATTCGCCACGCGCCAGCGCAGGCTTGAGCATATTGCCGGCATCCATCGCGCCTTCGGCCTTGCCCGCACCGACCATCGTGTGCAACTCGTCGATGAACACGATGGTTTTGCCCGCATCCTGTTCGAGCTCTTTCAGGACGGACTTCAGGCGCTCTTCGAATTCGCCGCGGTATTTGGCACCGGCCAGCAACGAGGCCATGTCGAGCGACAACACGCGTTTGTCTTTAAGTGATTCAGGTACTTCGCCGTTGACGATACGCTGGGCGAGGCCCTCAACGATGGCGGTCTTGCCCACGCCAGGCTCGCCGATGAGCACGGGGTTATTCTTGGTGCGGCGTTGCAACACCTGTATCGCCCGACGGATTTCATCGTCGCGGCCAATGACCGGGTCGAGTTTTCCGTTGCGGGCACGCTCGGTGAGATCCATCGTATATTTCTTGAGCGCCTCGCGCTGGCCTTCAGCTTCCTGATCCTTGACCCCTTCAGTGCCGCGTACCGCAAGCACAGCGGCGTCCAGCGCCTGCTTGTTGGCACCATGTTCCTTGAAAAGCCGACCGGTATCACTCTTGTCATTAAGCAATGCAAGCAGGAATAATTCGCTGGCGATGAACTCGTCACCGCGCTTGGTCGCTTCCTTGTCGGTGAGATTGAGTAAATTGCCCAGGTCGCGGGACGCGGAAATTTCACCGCCCTGCCCTTCGACTTTTGGAAGGTGCTTGATCGCTTTTTCAAGCGCTGCTTTTAGCTTTGGCGCAGCGATGCCTGCGCGTGCGAGTAGCGACGCCGTTCCGCCGTCTTCCTGATTGATCAGCGCAAGCAATAGATGCTGCGGCTCAATGTAGCCGTTGTCATTGCCAAGAGCCATGCTTTGCGCGTCCGACAGCGCCTGCTGGAATTTGGTGGTGAGTTTATCCATTCTCATTTTTTGTACTTTCGCCAAAAGCTATAGTTGTTTCAGATTTGGGGTTATTGGCGGATAATTTCAAGTATGGATGCACCATTTAGACACATGCACGATCTGGAAGAGGTCATTACGGTCGACGTTACCCGTGCGCTTGCCGAAGACATGCGCGGTGGCGATTTGACAGCCGCGCTCATTCCAGCCCAGGCACGCGGCCACGCTCGCGTGATCGCGCGTGAAGAAGGTGTCATCGCTGGCTGCGCGTGGTTTGAGCGCTGCTTTAGCGAACTTGATCCTGATTGCGAAGTGTTCTGGCACATTGAAGACGGCGAAGGTGTAACCGAAAATACGCAGCTTTGTGAGATCACCGGTAATGCCCGCGCCATGCTGTCGGCAGAACGTTCGGCGTTGAATTTTTTGCAAACACTTTCTGCGATTGCGACCAAAACGCGCCGATTCGTAACCTCCACGATCGGCACCAAGGCGAAGATTCTCGACACGCGAAAAACGCTGCCTGGCCTGCGACTGGCTTCAAAATATGCGGTACATGTTGGCGGTGGACACAATCACCGTATTGGACTCTTTGACGGCATTCTCATCAAAGAGAACCACATCATGGTCGCGGGCGGCATCAAACCTGCTCTGCTTGCCGCCCTGGCGCTGGTGCAGCATCAGGCACCTGCCGACACCATGATAGAGATTGAGGTCGAGACGCTGGACCAGCTTCAGGAGGCGCTGGCCAGTGGTGCCAATTTGATTTTGCTCGACAATATGAACAATGCCCAGTTGCGCGAGGCCGTGAAATTAACCAACGGACGAGCGGAACTGGAAGCCTCTGGCGGCGTCAATCTACAAACCGTGCACGCTATTGCTGAAACGGGTGTCGATCGTATTTCGGTTGGCTCACTGACCAAAGACATTCGGGCGCTCGATCTTTCGATGCGCTTCACCCTCCACTAATCCTCCCAACTAAAGTAAATCGCCCACCATGATTTCAGTAACCAGCAAGTATTTCTGTGCCATCGTCGCGTCCAGCCTCCTCATGCTTTCCGGATGTGCTTCGACGACAACATCCAAAGCCGATCCTTTCGAGGGACTGAATCGCGCGACCTACGCATTTAACGATGCCGTCGACCGGGCGGTACTTGAGCCCGTCGCCAAAGGCTATCAAAAAGTCACACCAGGTTTTTTCCGCGCGGGGGTGACAAACCTCTTCACCAATATTGGCGATGTGGCGACGGCAATGAATAACCTCCTGCAGGGCAAGGGCGG
>JAJAYN010000432.1 GCA_026786225.1 Burkholderiales bacterium
AGCCAGAGGAGGTGGGCGACGCCTTCGACGCCGACGTCTCGGTCGCAATGGTGACGCAAGTAGACTACTGCACTGGCAGATTGCACGACATGATGTACCTGAACAGGCGCGCGAAGCAATCCGGTACACGCATCCTGTGGGATCTTAGTCATAGTGCCGGTGCACTCCCGGTTGAACTTGCGGAGAATGAATCTGAAATCGCCGTCGGCTGTGGCTACAAATACCTCAACGGCGGACCAGGGGCGCCAGCGTTTCTTTATGTTGCCAAGCGTTTGCAGTCAGACTTTGCAACACCACTATCGGGTTGGTTCGGACATCGCGCGCCCTTCGAATTTGAACCGACGTACACGCCAGCAATCGGGATAAAAAAACTGCTGTGCGGAACGCCTCCTGTCATTGCATTGGCTGCGCTGGAATGTGGGATCGATACTTTCGCTGACGTTCCGATGGACGCCGTTCGCAAAAAATCGCTGGCGCTATCCGATTTATTTCGCGAACTCGTCTTTCAGGAGTGCGGTGAATTCGGATTCAATTGTGTCACCCCAACTGAGCGGGGCAGCCACCTCTCGTTTGCGCACGAACACGCATATGCAATTATGCAGGCGATCATTGATCGGGGCGTAATTGGCGATTTCAGGCGGCCGAATTTGATTCGCTTCGGATTTGCTCCTCTTTATGTGAGCTTTACCGATTGCTGGGACGCCGTCGCCATACTGCGAGAAGTCATGTCGAGTGCTACATGGAAGACGGAAAAATATCACCACCGAAACAGCGTGATCTGAAAACGAACCAATCGGCCCAATCAATTCCATGACCACATCAGACTCCATAAAAGTTACCTTTGACCTGCCAGTCCAGACCGTCAAGCGCATGCAAATCACTCCAGGTGCAGCATGGGCAAAAGTACTCGCGCAGCCTGGGGCCGCTGAACGCATTGCGCTAAAAGCGGAAATCAAACGACTGCTCGAAGCGCAGAACGCTGTGCTCGTTGCCCACTATTACGTGCATCCAGACTTGCAGGATTTGGCGGAAGAAACGGGTGGCTGCGTTTCAGACTCGCTCGAAATGGCGCGATTTGGCCGCGACCATGCAGCGCAAACTGTAGTGGTTTGCGGCGTCCGCTTTATGGGCGAGACTGCAAAGATTCTGAATCCTGAGAAACGCGTCTTAATGCCGGAGCTGGAGGCCGAGTGCTCACTCGACCTCGGTTGCCCGCCAGCTGAATTTGCGAAGTTTTGTGACGAGCACCCGGACCGCACTGTCGTTGTTTACGCAAATACGAGCGCTGAAGTAAAAGCTCGCGCCGATTGGATGGTAACCTCGAGTATCGGCTTAAAAATCGTTGAGCACCTCCACGCCAAGGGCGAAAAAATCATCTGGGCACCGGATCGACATCTGGGTGCATACATTCAACGTGAAACCGGCGCGGACATGCTGCTCTGGCAAGCCTCGTGCATCGTCCATGATGAGTTCAAAGCATTCGAACTTGAAGAACTGAAAAAACTACATCCGCGAGCGAAGGTGTTGGTCCATCCTGAGTCGCCTGCAGCAGTAATCCGGCTCGCCGACGTGGTGGGCTCTACTACACAGATCATTCGCGCTGCGCAAGTGCTTCCAGCCAACGAATTCATTGTCGCGACAGATAATGGGATTTTTCACAAACTAAAAGCCGCAGCACCAGGTAAGATTTTCATTGAGGCACCCACAGCGGGTAACTCCGCCACCTGCAAGAGCTGTGCGCATTGTCCGTGGATGGCGATGAATGGCTTGTCCAACTTGGCAGACGCGCTTGCAACGGGTAAGAACGAAGTTCACATAGATGCTGACATCAGTCGTCGAGCTAAACGCTCCATCGAACGCATGCTGGATTTTGCCAAAGGACTCGATCTGTCCCGATTGCCTGTCAAGAACATCCCAGGAAACGTGGACGGCATCGGACCGGCATAGTGTGTGGCAACTGTTACGACGTGACGAGCATTCACGCAGTAACAAAAATTAACAGTCCGCAACTGTGTGAATGTGCGGTGTTCTATAGGTGCGATGCTTGAGCTGGGTTAAACTTGGGGCTTCATTCGCCGTGTCTGACCGCCCCGCTGAAGCTGGAACAGTTGGTCGTTACAGGCTCCACAACAACATTAATGGCGCTAAAGATGAAAGAAGACGCTTTGAACGGTAACGGTGTTGCAGGCAGTCGGCCGGACGCAGGGGAGATTGACCCTGCCGTTCTTGCCGAACTCACTCGCGCGCTTTTGCCGTATCTTGGTCCTTACTCCATAACAACCGTCAAGCGTGCCAGCCGCACCACGACGGACGTCCGCGAAACGGTACGGGTAGTCGCACAGCACATTGACGATCTCGGCAAGCGGGAGTTATTCATCAAGAGTGCGAAGCGAATTCTCAGTGACTTTCGCCCTGAGCATCAACAGCCCATTACGCTATCGCGTGCGCAGCAGGTCAACACAGGTGGCCGACCCGCGACACCCATAACACCAGAATTGATGACGCGTGGTGAAGCGGCGCTTGCGCCCATTATCGGTCCCCTCGCCAACGTTTTGGTGCAGCGCTATGCAAAAGCCTCCGAGAATTCGCGGGATTTTTTCGAACGACTCGCCGGCCATTTGCGCTCTTCCGATGAGCGGGCTACATTTTTCGCAAATATCCGCGACGCGGGCAGCACGTTTGGCGCGCGAGGCTAACAGGCATAACGTCGCACCCTTCGCCTTGTTATTTGTGCGGGATAAACTGTATCTATTGTTAAGAGGTGCCCAGCATGGGCTTGAGGCTAAAATTTAACTTGATGTTGCTAATCGTGTTCTTAGCAGGATTCGCTGCGATTGGCGTGGTTGCGCAGCGCTACCTTGAGAATCAGGCAATTGATGATGCGCAGAGAGCAGCATTGATGGTGCTCGACGCCGCTGGTTTTGCCAATCTGGACCCACGCATCGCTTCCGGAATAGGCTCTCGCCTGGTAGACATGAAAATCAGGGAGTTCTCGCCCGAAGAGAATCTGCGCGGCATCGAGGCACAGGTTGCGCAGCGAATGAAATCACTCGGCAAAGGCCAAATGTCCGAAGTGATCACGACAACGGCAGGCGAACGCAGACTTGCGGTCGCGCGTACGTTTCGCGCCACCGCCGATGGTGCGACCACTATTCGACTCGCGAACGTCGATCTCGCGCCGATCCTAGTTACCGTCAATCTCGCGTTGACGACGCTCATGAGCTCAATAGGCGCCGTTTTTTTCGCTGTGTTTATTGTGTTGAACATAATGTTGGACCGAATGATTGTTCGCCCCGTGGCGGAAATGGCGCTTCAAGCTGACGCGGTCTCAATTGGTAATTTTTCTATCCCTGAGTTCGCGCCGAAATCAAGAGATGAAATCGGCGTGCTCGGCGTCGCATTTAACCGTATGCGCCGTAGCACGGAAGAGGCGATCAAATTGTTGAAGGGCGCAGACTTCTAAGCGTTGTTCAGTCTACCGAAGCTCGGGTAGCCACGTTACATTTCCAGTAAAATTCCCTGCATAGCTTCCCACAAACCTTTCTTAAAACCGCCTCGCGCTGACGTACCGCGTGAGGAGATTTGGCCATGAAAAACTCTCTGACTCCCCTGACCTACAAAGAGGCTGGTGTCGATATCGACGCGGGCGACCAGCTCGTAGAAAATATCAAGCCGTTCGCTAAACGCACAATGCGCCCCGAGGTATTGGGCGGCATAGGTGGTTTTGGAGCACTGGTGGAGGTTTCAAAGAAATTCAAGAATCCGGTGATGGTGTCAGGCACCGACGGCGTAGGCACCAAGCTGAAGCTCGCGTTTCTCTTGAATAAACATGACACGGTCGGCCAGGATTTGGTGGCCATGAGTGTGAACGACATTCTTGTTCAGGGCGCTGAGCCGATTTTCTTTCTGGATTATTTCGCCTGCGGTAAGTTGGATGTCCAAGTGGCAACCGATGTCGTCAAGGGCATCGCGTATGGCTGCGAACTCGCGGGCTGTGCACTGATCGGCGGCGAGACGGCCGAGATGCC
>JAJAYN010000433.1 GCA_026786225.1 Burkholderiales bacterium
CCCACGTATGGCGTGATCATAGAGCAGTGGCTTGCCCTGCGCGATACGCGCCGTCCAGGCCGCTTTGTCGCCAGTCTTTGGCGCGCCTGCAATACCTGCACCATGGCAGGCGACGCATGCATTTTTATAAACGCCTTCACCACCGGCCGCTGTTGGTGCGGCAGCCACGGCGGATGGTATTGCCACTGCCACCATTGGAGCCGCAGATACTTTCGCGGTCGCCGCTACTGGCGTTAGCGCTGGTGCCGGGGCTTTTGACGTGTCTATCGCCAACGTCGTGACCGGCGCAATCCGCTTGGCTATCGCCTCAGGTGTATTGGCATTTTCGCCGGTATTGCCAACGGTATAAGTGCCGACGGCGAAATATGCCAGCATGACAATGCCGATGATGAGTGCAAACGCACCAATTGTTATGGCGATTGCCATTTTGATCGGGTTCGCCCCGTTGCTCTCTTCGCTGGAACCGTGATGTGGCTGTGACATGGCGACTTCCTGAGGACGTGAAATTCAATTGCATCATTATACTGGCGAAGCGCATTTCGACTCAAATTCCGCGCGAAAACCCGCAACAGAGCGCTTAGCAGCGAGCGGAATGGTAAACTACGCGGGTACGCAACAGCGCGCCCGTAGCTCAGATGGATAGAGTGCTACCCTCCGAAGGTAGAAGTCGCACGTTCGAATCGTGTCGGGCGCACCATCAATTCAACCACTTAGCAAATCCACTTTTGCCAAGTTGGGCACCGTGCCCATCCTGTGCCCATTCTGTGCCCAAAATTTCGGACGCGAATCCATTTTTCCGACCATTTCGACTGCTACTTTCCGTGCCCATTTCTGCGGCAAGTCTTGCGTGTCAGCGCGCGAGCAGGATTACCCACGGCGCGCGTTGTGTGCGACGCAGGTAAATCGCGGTCATGCGCGCTTGTGAATTGGCGGATGCCGGCAAGTAAATACTGACGTGGATGCGGGCCGCGTCATCGACCATCAGGTTGTCCAAACCTGGGCTGACAGTCTTGGTTCGGAGGATCCGTTACCGGCGCCGGTGTTGCGTTGATGGCGTTGCGTTGATGGCGTTGCGTTGGACTACAGCGGCACAGTCCGATTTGACGCGACTTCACGCGTTTCTGGCATCGGTAAACAAACCTGCAGTTGCGCGCACCGTTCAACTGAGGATTCTAGGATAAATACCCATAGCGCCAGTGGCTGCAGGACCTGATTGAACGACGATCATAGTGAATCGCCAAAAGCTCCAAGCAAACTCACCTCTGATTTGCCGGACACGCCCGATCAGCAATGAAACAACTGAGTCGTACTCGCCCAAACTAGGCTGACTTCTTCTCACCCGTGCCGGTGATCGATTTCAGTTTCGGCCGCACTTGCGCCACATATTCCGGCACCCAGCGCTTCAGATCGCGGCGTACTTCAGAGTCTTCGGGCATGCGGTCCTGATTTAACCAGCCGGTGAGAGACTCGAGAAATCCGGATGCCACTTCGCGCGCTTTCGCCACGCGCAGTTTCGGGTGCGGTGTGGGGCGTGTGTGTTCATCATCCAGCAGTAATTCTTCAAAGAGTTTTTCACCGGGGCGGAGCCCCGTAAAGACCACCTTGATTTCAATATCGGTGGGCTCTGAAAGTCGGATCATGTCGTTCGCCAGGTCGACAATTTTTACCGGTTCGCCCATATCCAGAACGAATACCTCGCCGCCCAGACCCATGGTGCCCGCCTGCAATACCAACTGCGCCGCTTCAGGGATCGACATAAAGTAGCGCACCATGTCCGGGTGTGTCACCGTCACCGGGCCGCCCTGATCGATCTGCTCCTGGAATCGGGGAATGACACTGCCCGCGCTACCGAGTACATTGCCGAAGCGCACCATTTCAAACCGTGTATCACCTGACTGCTGCAAGGCTTGACAGATCATTTCGGAAAGTCGTTTGGTCGCGCCCATCACATTGGTGGGGTTCACCGCCTTATCGGTAGAAATCAACACGAATTTTTTGACGCCATATTCAATCGCCGCCTTTGCCACGATGAGTGTTCCCAGCGCATTGTTCTGCACCGCCTCCCATGCGTTCGACTCTTCCATCAGGGGGACGTGTTTGTACGCCGCGGCGTGGAAAACCAGCGAAGGCGAATATTGGTGCATCGCCTGATTGACCCGCCGTGCATTTCTGATGTCGCCGATCACACACGCGATCGGCAGGTTTTCGAAAGCGTCGCGCAGTGTTTGCTCAATCTGGTACATCGCAAATTCGCTTTGCTCGAACAGCACCAGCATCGACGGTTGATAGCTCGCGATTTGACGGCACAATTCTGAACCGATCGAACCACCCGCGCCGGTGACCATAATGACTTTATCCGTGATGAGATCATGCAGGCCGGCGTCGTCGAGAATGACCGGCTCGCGCTTCATCAAATCCTCGACGGCAACACGCCGGAATTTTGGCGGCAATGATTCTCCGGCAGCGTGTGCCAACGCGACACTACTGAATTTCGGGATCGTCAGCACCTGCACGCGCGCTTTGTTGCAGATTTCGATCACACGGCGACGAACCGAATACGCTACTGACGGCATCGCGATAACGGCGTGCTTAACTTTCAGGCTGCGTGCGAATCTTGGCAGTTCGTCGATGGAACCGAGCACGCGCTCGCCATGCAGTAGTCG
>JAJAYN010000434.1 GCA_026786225.1 Burkholderiales bacterium
GCTCCAGCGCATGTCGTACAAAGCGCACCGTCGCTTTTTCTTCGACGGGCGATTGCAGTTCTGTCTCCTGATCTATGCTGAATCCATGCGGGACGTCATCGTTGGCCAGCCATGCCGTCATTGCCGTACCCGGCGCGACCGTGGTCTTCAGACGCTCAATGACAAAATCATCGATGGATTTGCTTAGCAGGGTGATGACTTCGTCGGCCTTGCCCGGAGAACCCACATCCATGACCAGCCAGCCATTGGCCGGATCGATCCAGATACCGGTGCGGCGGCGCACAGCAAAGGCGCGCGGCAGGAGTTCATCGGTAACTTGCTCCTTGATATCCCGCAGTTGTTTCTTGCCCGGCTTGTAGCCCTGGTGTTGCTCGGCCTCAATGGCTTTGGTCTTGATGACCTCCTTGATGACCGATGCCGGCAACAGTTTTTTTTCTGTGCACAGCGATATCAGCATCTGGCCATTGACCGAATGCACCAGTCCGCCATCCTCGCGTGGTGAAGCCCATCCCTGCGTCTGCGTTTCATATCCGGCGGTGCTGCGGAATGGGTGACGCCCCAGTTGCTCTTCAAGGCTGGACGCATTGATACGCCAGGACATTGGAAAGCGATACACCTGCAAATTCTTGAACCACATAGAGCCCCGCGAAAAGCGTCGTAGTGTATATGAAGCTGGCGCAGGCGCTGCAATAAAGCGCGCTGAAACGCGATTTTTCGTGCAACCTCACAGACTGCGTGGCAGCGGGATTTTGCATCCGTCGCCGACCTGCGCTAAAATTCGGCCTCAAGCAACTCATTCAACGGGAGTTTCCGTGTTCAACCTTCACACCAAATTCACAATGTGCGCACTGCCGGTAGCAACGGCGGGCGATGTCGTTGCCGGTGTGTACGGCGGCCCCATTGATGCCCCACGCCTGGCGCGATCTTTAGCCATCGGCACCGCACGCCGCATTCGCAAAACCCGGTAGCGCCTTTCCGTAAGGCCCTCGCCGGAATTAAACGGCGGGGATTCACACCGGAACCAAATTCCCCGTCTGTTGGCCCAACTTTTTAACGGGCCGGCAATACGCAGCGCCAGCTTGAAGGCCAGCTGCGCAATACGTTGGGAAGAATAACAATGACTACAGAAACGCATCGGCTGGACAAGTATTTCGGTAAGCTTTGGCGGAGCCGCGATTTCCGCACGCTCTGGATTTCGCTGACGATCACCCACTTTGGCGGGCAGGTTACTTTCCTGGCGCTGCCGCTGACTGCCGCGCTGATGTTGAACGCGGCTCCTTTGGAAATGGGTATCTTGACGGCGGTTGAAGCCCTGCCCTACACGCTATTCGGACTCTTCACCGGCGTGCTGGTGGATCGCTCCAAAAAGTTGCCGCTTATCATCATGGCTGACGTGGGCCGCGGACTGGCGCTCCTCGCCGTTCCCGTCGCAGCGTGGTTTGGCCTGCTATCCATGTCGGTGCTGTACGTCGTGGGCTTCCTGGTCGGGTTGGGTGGCATCATCGGCTGGGCCGCGTACCAGGTATTCATGACCGAACGCGTCGGCCGGGAAAATCTGGTCGAGGCCAACTCGCGCATCGCTCTCTCCGATTCGAGCGCACAACTGATCGGCCCAGGGCTGGCGGGGATTTTCATTCACTGGTTGACTGCGCCCTTTGCGATATTGCTCGACGCGATTGCGTTTTTTACGTCGGCGTGGATGCTCAAGGGCATCAAGGCCCAGGCCAGCGATGCGCCCAAGACTCGCGAGAAAAGTGCCACCGTCTGGCAGGACGCCAAGGAAGGACTGCACCTGATCTGGAACAATCCAGTACTGCGCTCGCTGGGCTGGGGTCTGGCGATCTGGCAGTTTTTGAAGCATATGTATTTCGCTATCGTTATCCTGTTTGCAGCGCGCGATCTCGCGCTCTCACCGGGAACGATAGGCGCCGTATGGATGCTCGGCGGTGTCGGCTTCCTGATTGCGTCGTTCTGGGTGCAGCACGCAAACAAGCTATTTGGTGTGGGGCGCGTGATGCTGGGCGGATTGCTGTCTACCGGTATTGCGTGGCTGCTAATCGCCCTGGTGTCGCCGGGTTCGTGGGCAGCCTTGCACCTGGGCGTAGCGATCTTTGTGCTTGATCTGGGCGCGATGTTGTTTTTTATCAATTACCTCACGCTGCGGCAATCGGTGACGCCGGATCATTTGCTCGGGCGGGTCACGTCGACGATGATTTTCCTGGCAATTGCGTGTGCGCCACTGGGTTCGCTGGCCGGTGGTGCCATGGCCGAGCTGTTCGGCTTGCGGACGACCATCGGTGTCGCGGGCGCAGGCGGATTGGTATTGTGCATATTGCTGGTGAAATTTTCGCCGCTGGCTGCCATGCATGAATTGCCGAAACACAGCCCGCCCGTACCAACTGCCGCAGCCTCTTCACAGGAACTAGCTGCGGAATAAGCCTGACGGCGGGACTGTCGGCAAATCCAAAACCGCCTCACGCTGCGTCATATACTCAACAAATTCAACGGGTCCGGGTCCGAACTGACCCGCGAACCACAACGCAAAGAGTGAGGAAGATTATGGATTTCGGGACCACAATCCTGGGCGCGATGGGCATTGTGCTGGGCCTAATGCTGCCTGTCCTGCTGGTTGGACTTATTCTCTGGTACAAGGCGCGCAGAATCGCGTTGCTGCACGCAACCGCGCTGAAACTTGCCGAGAAAGGCCAGCCGGTGCCGCCTTCGCTGTTTGCCGATCAGGCGGGGCCGAAAGCCAACTTGCGGCAGGGCGTCGTGCTGCTGATGCTGGGACTGGGCATCTGCGTGGCGCTTTACCTGTCAGGGATAAAATTCTGGGCGGCGGGCATCATCCCGCTGTTTACGGGCTTGGGCTACCTCATCGTCTGGAAACTGGAAGACGGCGACAGCGCCGATAGCGCGTCGATTCGCGGGCCGAAGTGATCCCCACCATGCCCGACGCACTACCGGCTGCACGGATACATTGATTGTGAACGCATCCCCTGGCTTTGCCGACAACGATCTCATCGCACGCGTGCTGCTGGACGATGATCGCAACGCGTTTGGCGAATTGGTTCGACGCCATCAGTCGCAATTGCGCGCGAGCCTGCGACGCATGACCTACGGGAATAACGATCTGGCGGACGACGTTGCGCAGGAGACATTCATTCTGGCATGGAAGAACATCAAGTCGTTTCGCTACGAAGCAAAATTCTCGACCTGGTTGTACCGCATCGCATTCAACGCATGGCAATCGGAAGTGCGCAAAAAGCATGAAGTGCCGATGGACGACGCAATGATGCCCGAACAGGAGGCGATTGAATGCGTCGCAGAAACAGCTGGCGTGCGCCGCGATATGGATCGCGCCATGGCAGGGCTGACGGTTGGCGAACACAACGCCATTACGCAGTGTTATTACAACGATTTGTCGCATGAAGAAGCCGCGTACGTGCTGGGCATACCGCTCGGTACCGTGAAAACGAATATACTCAAAGCCAAGGAAAAGATGCGAGCCAAACTGGCTGCATACGGACCCGAAGCTGGTCAGGGAGTTGCCGCATGAACAATCATTTGAGCTTGCATAGAGACAGGGTCGACGAGGTGCTCAAGGCAGATGCGCTGGAGCAGCGCATGCTGCATATCGACGACGACGGCTTTACGTTGCGCGTCATGGACACGCTGCCACAAAAGAAACGCCTCTCCGCCGCGTTGCGGTTCGCCATCCCGTTTGGTTGCACACTATTAGCTTGTATTGTCGCAGTCGCCTTTACGCCGGTGGGAAGCTATATTTTCGACGCCTACATGGATTTTGTCACAGAGACCGTGACGCCGACGCTCATCGGCATGGCGGTGATATTTCTGACCGTTTTTGCGGTGAGCATAGGCGGCGCGCTTAGCGAGAAGTAATCACGCAGATTCCCTAAAAACGAAAAAAAGCCGCTCACATCAAGTCAGCGGCTTTTTTGTTTGACCCAATCAACCGGTCAAAGCAAATGCGCGACGCCTGCTCGCTCGTCTTCCAGCTCTTTCAGCGTCGCATCCATTTTGCTGCGTGAAAACTCGTCGATTTCCAGATCCTTGATGACGGTGTACTTGCCATTGGCGCAAATCACCGGCACACCGTACATCACGCCTTCGGGAATACCGTAGCTGCCGTCCGATGGCACACCCATCGTTACCCATTTCCCGTTTGAGCCCAACACCCAATCGTGGATATGGTCGATGGCCGCATTCGCAGCCGATGCCGCGCTGGACAGACCGCGCGCCTCGATAATCGCTGCACCACGTTTGCCCACGGTGGGAATAAACGTATTGCGGTACCAGTCTTCATCGTTGATCAGTGCTGGCGCCGGCGCGCCACCAATCGTGGCAAAACGATAATCGGGATACATGGTCGGTGAGTGATTGCCCCAAACGATCAGTTTTTCGATCGATTCAACCTGTTTGCCCGATTTGGTCGCAAGTTGCGACAACGCACGGTTGTGATCCAACCGCAGCATGGCGGTGAAATTTTCTGCTGGCAAGCCTGGCGCCGATTTCATCGCAATATAAGCGTTGGTGTTGGCGGGATTTCCGACGACCAACACCTTCACGTCACGCGAGGCGACCGCGTCCAAAGCCTTGCCCTGGACCGTAAAAATTTTTCCGTTTGCTTCCAGCAAGTCTTTTCGCTCCATACCAGGGCCGCGAGGCCGTGCGCCGACCAGCAAGGCGATGTCCGCGTATTTGAAAGCCGTCATTGCATCCGAGTGTGCACTCATGCCATCGAGCAACGGAAAGGCACAGTCTTCAAGTTCCATCATGACGCCCTTCAACGCCTTTTGAGCTTTTTCGTCAGGGATCTCAAGTAACTGCAGAATAACTGGTTGATGCTTTCCCAGCATTTCGCCCGAGGCGATGCGAAACAATAAGCTGTAGCCGATTTGGCCAGCGGCACCGGTCACAGCGACGCGCACGGGATTTGTCATGAGAAACTCCGATCAATGAAGGGGAAAGTGGCTACCAAGCGATTGAATCAGGCTCAGTATTTATCGTGAAAACTGCGCGCCTATTATACAAAAATCCGCACGCACAAAGCCTTGCCCGGGCACAGAAGAGTACATCAGGATTTTCACACTTACGCCAAGCAGGGGCAACGCTAAGTCTCAATTTTTGAGGATGTACACTGCAGGTAGTGATAAAGTCGCTCACGAGCGGGCCTTGATGCCAATTCAGTCTTGCGAGCCGTTTTTGGAATTTGATCTCATGGACACAATCGCCAATTGCAAAATCGGCTGATTCAAAGCATTTCTCAACACGTTAGTACCCCATCGCAGCGACTAAACTCAAAGCATAAGTATGACTACCATCACGATCTTCATCGTCGCGTTCTTCGCCACGTATGTCCTTCTACGGGCTCTGATCCGTCTAGCACCCGCCTTGAAATTGATGGACCATCCTGGCGGGCGCAAGGATCATTTGGGTACGACGCCCGTCGTCGGCGGTCTAGCGATTGGGCTGGTGTTCATCGTTGCGCTGGTCTATTTTCAAACCAGCGGGTGGTGGGCCGACGTCCTTGCCGTCTCGATGTTACTCGCCCTGGGCGTGTTCGATGACATCCATGATCTGGCACCGCGTCCAAAATTGCTCGTGCAAGCGGCGGCAGTGCTATTGATGTTTTACTTTGGTGGTCTAAAACTGTTAACGGTCGGCAACCTGATTGGCGTCGGCTCAATCGGCACCTGGTTTTTTGCGCCCGCGATTACCGTTGTTGCCGTCATCGGCGTGATCAACGCCATCAACATGGCAGACGGCATCGATGGGCACGCCGGATTCATCAGCCTGATCGCCTTTGTCGCGTATGCGTACGTCGCGCGCGAATCCGCCCTTTGGGAGCAATACAAGCTGCTACTCGCGCTCAGCGGCGGCGTCGCAGCATTCTTGATGCTAAATGCGCGGTCACCTCTACTGAAACAGGCAAAAACATTCTTTGGCGATGCGGGCAGCATGGTGATGGGATTCATCATCGCCTGGTTCGCAGTCGACCTCTCACAAGGCGACGGACGCACATTTTCACCGATATGCGCGCTTTGGGTGGTAGTGCTACCCCTTAGCGATTGTGTCTCGCTGATGATTCGGCGACGTTTGTCTGGCGGCAGCATGTTTGCCGCAGACAGACATCATCTGCATCATTATCTTTTGATGCGCGGTGCCAGTGTCGGCCAAGCGACGATGATAAGCGCGACAGCGAATCTTGTTTGCGCAGCCATCGGTATCATTGGCTGGCAACTGCGTGTGCCCGAACAGCTCATGTTCGTCGGCTTTGTTGCACTGTTCATTTCTTATCACATCCACATGACAAGCGCTTTCCGGACGGCACAATACTTGGCGTTGACCAGCGAAAGCTCCCGGGCGGAAATGCCGCTCAACTGAGCAGGTAGCCTTGCAGACAGAACATTGAAGTAAATATTTCTGGTGTCCGAAGAAAGCGTTCCGTAATGCAATATCGCGCCGTGCCATCACGTAAAATCTTAACCCGAAATAAATGAAAGTACTTTTTGTCTGTACGGCCAACATTTGCCGTTCGCCAACGGCAGAAGGCGTTTTCCGCAAGCTCGTTGCAAATAGCCCGCTTGCGGATAGCGTCGACATCGATTCTGCCGGTACCCACGACTACCACGTCGGTGCCCCACCCGATCCCCGCGCGGTCGAGCATGCAGGCAAGCGTGGATACGATTTGCAGCATCTGCGCGCGCGACAAATATCCCCAGCCGACTTCGAGCAATTCGATTTTGTGTTGGCGATGGATGATGCCAATATCGACTACTTGAGGGCAATTTGCCCTACTCGCCTCGCGGAGAAAATCGAACTTCTGCTCGACTATGGCGGCCCAGACGATCAACGCGAAGTCCCCGATCCCTATCAAGGACGACTACGAGACTTCGAGCGTGCACTTGACTTAATTGAGGCGGCTTGTAGTGGGCTGAAGGCCTATCTCCTCGACATACACCAAATGCATGCGACGTCGCCTAAGGACGGCACTGAGCCTTGACCCGCGCTGCTTAGCTGTGGCGGTCCAGGTAATACGAAATCCAGCCAAACGCCAGCAACACCATGAACAGCATGGCGTTGGCCGGAATCTGTAGATTGAAATCCACGCTCGAATGAATCAATATCGAGGTGACACCCATGA
>JAJAYN010000435.1 GCA_026786225.1 Burkholderiales bacterium
GGCCATATCCCCGGCGCGATCAGTCGCCCTTTCTCGGAGGATCTGTTGACAGGTTCGAACAAAGTCGTCTCATTCAAGCCGACCACAGCCTTGGCCACAGCCTATAGTCAGATCATTCCCTCCAAAGATACGATGGTCATCGTGCACTGCCGTACAGGACATCAGGCCAGCCAGACCTACTTTGTACTGAAGCGCCTGCTGGGGTATTCGAATGTCCGCTGGTACGACGCCGGATGGACAGAATGGGCTGCCCGTCCAGAACTTCCGATCGTGAGCGAAGCGCAGGACATCAAGATCAAGCAATGAAATGCATTGCGGATGCCGGCAAACTCCGCGGTGTACGAGCCATGGGCGATGACGCGATGGACGCGCCGCATTGATGTGCTGGCACCGCGCTCGAGGCCGGGAAGACTGTTCACGAACTGGAGCAACTCGAATTGCGGCTCCAGGTCGCTATGGAAGCGGTATACCGTTTGAAACAATGAGGCGACAGCGTACGTTCGGCTAGAAGCCGACCTACATTGAGAATGTGCAAATCGGTGCCGTAGATGGTGGTCTTCACCATCTTCACAATAGCGTAGCTCGGCGAATGAATCGCCGGTTTCGGCCGGTCTTCCAAACGCTTCACGCCCGGCCCGCCATAGATGAATGCTTTTATGATGCTTTTCTAAAATTGGAATCGCCTGTTCGACTGTGTGATCGCGTGAATAAGCCCGTAGGCTCGACCATTTCAGCGTGGAATTAGCTGCGAGTTCCGCCCGTGCGCAGTACACATAAACGACCGCAACGCAACGTTATGCTAAAAACACTGGCCGAAACTTGCGCGCATGTGTTCGCAATCGAACAGACAGCATTTCGTTGTCAAGCAACACTTCTTCTCCTACCTTCGACGCTGCTGAGACGTTCCCATTGAAATCAACCTTGGAAAAATCCACATGACAGAACCACGTAAAGGACAAGCGCCAGCACCGCTGGGCCGCAACGAATTTCATCTCAAGTTTTCGCGCTCCTTCATGGACCCCGCATTTGTCGAGGTGAAAGATGCCTTGGCAAAGGTCGAAGAGATCGCATGGGACAACTACATCGATGGGCACAAAGCGCCGGTGACGGTGAAAGCGGGCAGGGAGTTTGCCGACCCCGATTACGATCTTTCAATCGAATGGAAAGCAACCCGCGACCAGCTACTGGCAGCGGAGGCAAAACAGAAAAACCCGGCCACGCCATCGCGTGTGCTGCTCATCTGCGGTGCTGCGCGTAACGACGGATCGTGTCCCGGCGAAATTTCCAAAACATTTCGCATGACAGAGATGGCGAAGCAGGTGCTCGAAGCTGAGAAAATTGAAGTCGATGTATTGGACCTGAGTTTACTAACCTCAGATTACGACCTGCACATTCATCCATGCAAGGGCTGCGTCTCAACCGCGATGCCGCTATGCCACTGGCCTTGCAGCTGCTACCCTAATCACGGCCAGCGCCAGACCAACGATTGGATGGCGCAGATTTACGAGCAATGGGTGGCAGCGCACGCGATCATCATCCTGACTCCCGTTTACTGGTATCAAACGCCTAGCGTATTGAAGCTTATGATTGATCGCCTCGTATGCGCCGATGGCGGCAATCCTGACCCCACAACTACATCGGGAAAAGACGCAAAAAAGGCAAAGGCGCTTGAGCTAAAAGATTGGCCCTACCCCAAACATCTCGCGGGCCGTGCGTATGGACTGGTTGTGCATGGTGATGTCGCCGGTATTGAGGGCGTGCGCCGCGG
The DNA here is from genome assembly GCA_026786225.1 of Burkholderiales bacterium. Classification (GTDB taxonomy): domain Bacteria; phylum Pseudomonadota; class Gammaproteobacteria; order Burkholderiales; family Usitatibacteraceae; genus UKL13-2. The sequence goes on from JAJAYN010000435.1 coordinate 1,769, forward strand.
ATTATCTGATTGGCTCGACTGGATGGGACTCATCGATGCAGGTGCGCAATCGCGGCTGGATCGTTTTGTGGGTTACTACGAATCATATGCTGAGAGCCATGAAGCGCTGGATCGTGATGTGGCATTTCAACAAGAGGTTGCCAACGTTGCCAAGGCGGTGGCTATTGCGGTGGGCGAGTTGCGGCGAGGCAATCTATCGGCACCAGACGCCGATTTAACGCGGCCGAGACCGAAGTAATACCAACAGGTTCAAACGAGTTCTTCCTTCCCTCACTTGGGCCGTGAATGTAACCAAGAATCGATGCTCATGGGCACCACGGCGTCCTGTTGGAAAAGAGCGCTCGTAGCTATTGCGCAACACGCTGTATATAATTACAGCATGTCGGGTACATTGTGTGAGGCCGTTGACGCATATCGTTCCGCTTGCAGCGGACATGATCCGTTTCCTCCCGACTGATTATGAGGAAAATAAAGATAGAACCGATGGCATCGCCAGTCACACATCCGCCTCTGTCGACGGAAGAGTTTCGATGGCTCCATGAGTCAATGAATTCGACGAACGCAATACTATTGTTTCGTGAAACAGAGCTGCGACGCGCGCTTGAGCGTTCGGCCACACGGTTAGCAACGACCGATAATGCCGCCGTGCAAGAGCTTTGTCGCTGCGCTGTCTTGCGCGAAGTGCAGGGGCGCTTGGGCGACGTTGACAAAATTCGGCCTTGTTAGCAGATCCATGCAACCACTCGCCTTTGTCGATATTGAAACGACCGGACTTACCGCCCCACGTGACCGAATCACCGAAATCGGTATCGTCGAAGTGGATGACACCGGTGTGCGTGAGTGGAGCAGCCTGATCAATCCGGAAACGCAGATACCGAATTCAATCCAGGGATTCACGGGAATCACCGACGACATGGTGCGTGATGCGCCGACCTTTGAGGAGATTGCGAAAGAAACGCTGGCGCGCCTCGATGGCCGGCTCTTCATTGCGCACAATGCACGTTTCGACTACAGCTTTCTAAAGGCCTCCTTTCGTCGTGCAGGATATGAGTTTCGACCGACTGTTCTCTGCACGGTCAGGCTTTCCCGCAAGCTGTATCCAGAGCATCGCAAGCACAACCTCGATTCGCTCATCGAACGACATGGGTTAAGCGTGAATGGTCGGCACCGGGCACTTGCTGACGCACAACTGATTCACCAATTCTGGGAGCAGGTTCAGCGCGCGCATTCGCCAGCGGATTTTGAGTCAATCCTGAGGGAGCTGACCGCGCGGCAAAGTCTCCCATCACATCTTGATTCTTCAATCATCGACACCCTTCCCGACGGGCCAGGCGTCTATCTCTTCTATGGTGAGAATGAGTTGCCGCTATACATCGGCAAAGCCAAGGACATACGAAAACGCGTGATGTCGCACTTCGCGGCTGACCACAGCTCGGCCAAAGAACTGCGTCTCGCCCAGCAAGTGCGGCGAATCGAATGGATCGATACCGGAGGCGAAGTCGGCGCGTTCCTGAAAGAATCCGAACTCATCAAGAAAATGCAGCCGATACATAATCGCCAGTTGCGGCGGAGCAGCGAGCTTTGCACAATTTCGCTTGCAGAAAGCGAGAACGGCCATTTGACGCCGACAATCGTTTACGCGCGGGATTTGCATCCGGGCGAAAACAAGAATCGGTATGGGCTATTCAAATCAGCGAAGGCGGCGACTGCCGCACTGCGCGAACTCGCCGTCAACTATGGTCTCTGCCATGCGGTTCTTGAGCTCGAAAAGATCAAGGCCGGAAGCGCCTGTTTTGCACGCCAACTAAAGAAATGCAGGGGCGCCTGCGTCGGTGCTGAGCCCACCGTCGCGCACAGCATGCGATTGCTCGAAGGCTTGTCAAAGCTTCGGCTCAAAGTATGGCCATTTGCCGGCCCGGCCTATCTCAGGGAAGGTGGGGAAGTGCTTCTCGTCGACAATTGGTGCGTCCTTGGCATAGCCAAATCGGATGAGGAGTTATGGCAGATGGTTGAGTGGCCACAGCCGCAGTTTGATCGAGATTCCTATCGAATTTTGTCAAAGGTAGCTACCAAGATGAGACCGCTGGCTGTCTTACAGTCTTTTAGGCATGACTCTGACGATTCAATTTAGTGCCTCAAGTGACAATCCTTTCATCCACACATTGAAAGAAGATTTTGAATACGCTCATTGTTCAGCGTCCTTCGCTTCCACTCCTCGTTGCAGAGCCAATACGCGCCATCCTTGATTTCGTAGCCTCTCATCGCTCACCAAGGCAAATTGCTATGGGCCGTGGTGAGCCAGTAATCGTCGTTCCCGGCCTTGGCAGCGGCGCATGGGGTACGCATCGGCTCCGCTCGATGCTGGGCGAAGCCGGTTTTATCGTGCGTGATTGGGGACTGGGTGTGAATCGCGGTCCAGGGGACAATTTCGATGAATGGCTGGATGGCCTGACAGAAAACGTAGCTGATATGAGATCACAGGCTGGAAAGAAGGTGAGTTTAATTGGTTGGAGTCTGGGCGGACTATTTGCGCGCGAGTTCGCAAAACGTCATCCCCGTCAAATCAAGCAAGTCATTACGCTTGGCACGCCGTTGAAGGATTTTGACACGGGCACGCATGCGAGTGGTTTATTCAAATTGCTCAATCGAGGTGGCGAACCAGTGACGCCGCAGATGCGCCGACGCTTGAGCGAATCCCCGTCAGTGCCACTTACCGCGATCTACAGCCGCAACGACGGCATTGTTTCATGGCAATCGTGCATTCTCGATGCCGCAAAAGGGGTCGAATGCATAGAGGTGAATGAGGCAAGCCATCTAGGTATGTGTGCGAACCGCGAAGTAATTAGTGCCGTTGCACAACGACTTGCGAAGCGACTGTGAATCAGGCGCGAGCCGCGTTAACGAGGGATTCAGAATTTGCCTTTGGCCACGTATCGCAATTTAATTGTTGCCGAAATTACAGTTACGCCCCGTTCCGCGAATGTAAGAAACAGATTTTCACGGAGCCAGTCGTTCATCTTCTCGGCGACCTGATGGGGAAACCCTAGCACCAGCGCGGTGTTCTGGCCATTGTCGCTCTGGAAGGCCCGCCAAATGGCGGTCTACGTCTCGTCATACTCACTTGTCGATAAATGTTGCCTCTATGTTCGACAACGCACCGTGTGCGTTGTTGTTTCGGCGTAAACCTAGTGTCGTGACTTAGGCCAACTTTTAGACGGAAGTGAACTCCATGAACACAGCAACCAAAACAATCCTCGTCATCGCGTTTGCCATCGCCGTCGTGCTGCTTCTGATGTTCGGCGGCGGTGCAATGACGGGAACAATGATGAGCGGCGGGATGATGGGAGACGGGCACGTGGGCGGATTCGGCTGGATGTGGATTCCCACTTTACTTGTCCTCGGTCTCGGTGTTCTGCTCGGCTGGGTCATCTTCGGGCAGAAGAAATAACTGCAATTCGACAGTGCAGGCGCCACGGGCGCGCCGATTTCGCCCGCTTTCAATTGAAGGAACCACATCATGAGTCATCATCTGGACCAAAGTACCAAGGACTGTATCGATGCATGCAACGACTGCGCTACCGAATGCGGCACTTGCTTCGCGCACATGGTCGGCAAGGAAAGCGACAATGCCTGTCCGGCCTGCTGTATCGAGTGCGCGGCGATCTGCCGGTTGTGCGCCGACGCAATGGCTCGCAACAGTCCGTTCGCCAAGCAAACCTGCAAGCTGTGCGCCGACATCTGCGACTGGTGTGCCAAGCAGTGCGACGCGCATGACATGGATCACTGCAAACGCTGCGCCGAGGCTTGCCGTCGTTGCGCGGAGGCTTGCCGCAAGATGGCCGGCTAATCAAAACAAAGCGAGAACCTCGCCGTAATCGGCGGGGAATTTCACCATGCGAAATTCAATACGTTGGAAAGAGGCTTAAACATGCAAACTGAACTGTTAAAAGTCAGCGGCATGACTTGCGGCGGCTGCACCAGCAATGTAACGAATGCACTGAAGGCGGTTGCCGGGGTCGGCGACGTTTCAGTGTCGCTCTCGACCGGCGAAGCCACTGTACAATACGACGAGCAGCGGACGTCGCCGGACCAATTGAAATCGGCCGTGAAAGGCGCGGGATTTGGTGTGGACACGGCTAGCACTACGCATCAACATGTACTTAAAGGCGGCTGGTGCAGCTAGCCCCGATCGACGGCGCTATTCCGGGCTACGCATCTTTACGTGCACCAGCGAAAACTCGCTGCCTTCACCGCTGGGCTTGATTTCCACCACGTGCTGATCATCTTTGCGCCCGACCTTGTAAAGCACGTTATTTCTGCGCGGCTTGTCGCCGTCACAGGTCAGGACTTTTGATTTTTCGTCTTTGGAGAGCTTTGTTTCTACAGCTTGTGGATTGCTGCAATCGAGCACTTCGCCAAACCGCTTGAGATCGTCACGGTAAAACTGCGCAACCTTGCCTGGAGCATCCATCGACCGAAGCTTCGCGGCGACGATCTTCAGACCATATTCGCCAAAGACGAATTGGATATCGGCGGAATCGTCCTTGCCTTTCTTTTTCACAACCAGAGCGGCACCGGGATAGATGCGCAAGCCTGTCTTCTCCGGTGCGACCTCCTCCGAAATATTGATGCCGGCGCTGAAAGACGCCGCTAATGCTACTGATGAAACAGCGGATGCCAAAACACCGATCACGATAATTGAGCGCATTTGCATGGTGAATTTTCCTTGCAGTTGGGGGGTAAGTCTGAACTGTACGGCCAACCAGACCAGGCTAAAAGCAGCCGTCGATGAATTGCAGAAGCAATTGGATGGAATACGGATGCGCCCTGTATCAGGCCAAGGCGTCTACGACACAAGTGTTCACAAACAATACCTGACTCTGTGGCTCAGCCCACAGACGCACTCATGCATTGCCGGGACAATGGCACATCTCATTCAACTCGTAGCACGAATCACAAACATGGATCGCAACATACCAACGCTCGGAAAAAGCGTCCGTTCCAATGAAGATCCTTCCCGGTGTTAATCCGGTTCAATCGATCTCCATTTCGTACTACACAGCCAAGCCACGCCGAATCGGGCTTCACAATTCTTGAAGTCGCGATGGTGCTCATGATCATCGGGCTTCTGTTTGGTGGCATTGTGAAGGGACAGGAACTCATCAATGGCGCGAGAACAAGAAACCTCGGGCAGGATTTTCACGCGGTGAAGATAGCGCTCTACAGCTATCAGGACCGATATAAGTCGTTACCCGGCGATCATCAAGCCGCTTCAAGCGTAGATCCCCGCGCAAACGTGGCAAGCACACCCAGTAGCATGATTGGAAATGGAAGAATAGATGGCCGCTGGGATTCAACGTTGGACTCGGATGAATCACGTCTTTTCTGGCAGCACGTACGCCTGGCCGGATTCCTTTCTGGATCTCTTATGCCAACCGACCCTGATTATTCGCCGAAAACACAATTCGGGACAACGCTCGGCATCAGTAGCACCATGCAAATTACCGGGCCGACGGCGATGGACGGACAGCACAACATCTGCGCTAAGGGGATTCCCGGAAAATTTGCCAAACAACTGGATTTGCAGGTGGACGACGGAAATACAC
>JAJAYN010000436.1 GCA_026786225.1 Burkholderiales bacterium
ATGCCGGGATATTTGATCAGGCGCTTGGTGACCAAGAGGTGCCGGTCGGGAATAATTGGGGACAGACCACGGATTTTCAAAGCAATCCCATCTGACGCCCATCCACCTCGCCCGTTTTGACCGGCCTGCCAGTTACCCCGCGCACGGCTCGCCGGCCCAGTGCTTTCTCGATCTGCTTCTGAAACCTTGCGTTGCCAAGGGTCAATGAAAAGGGTCAGCGTCATTTGTTTTGAAAGACAATTCACGCTGGCCTCCATCGATTGGCTAGCCCCCGCCGTTTCGTTGAGCCTTGATGTCCGCTACAAACCTCAGGGTCGGGGTCAATTGTTTTGGGAACTTCTCGAAACCCCTCATTCCTGCGTCTATCGCGACGCGCGCGATTTTTTTGTTTCCGTTATCGGGGTTTTTGGATTTTGTTCGTGGAATTTCGCCTCTTTTTGGGGTGGCTTCCCCGATTTCTCATGCAGCGCATGCACCTTTCCCGTCTAGCGTCACCCAACGTCTCAGGTTGTACACCGTCGCCTGAATCGTGATCTGTGCGGCAGCACGTACGCGACCGATGGTGCGAATCGTCTTGCCCATCGTTTTCTCCCAAGCACCAAACACGTGCTCTACCCGCGCACGGATGCGAGAGAGCTTCTGGTTGCGCTCGTGGATCTCGGTTTGATCAAAACGGTTGGGGTCGTCCTTTCTCGCCACCCCGTCGATGAGTCCCATCGTTTTGAGCATCGCGCGTATGGCCTCGCCGTGATAACCCCGGTCGGTGTGCACGGTCTTGCCGGTCTGTTTGCGCGCCTGGCTCTGATCGATCAACCCTTCCAGCGGGTCGCGGTCATCGACGTTGGCGGGGGTGACTTCAATGGCGCGGATGAGCTTGTGTTGCTGATCGGTGTTGATGTGGGCCTTGTAACCGAAGTAGTAGACGTCGCGTTTGGCCGTCCAGCGGGCGTCGGTGTCGATGAGTGCCGCCTGCTTGGTGCGCCAGTGTGCCGGGGTCTCTCCTGCTTTGACGATGGCCTTTTCTTCCTTGTCCAGTTGCGCTTTGAGTACCCTCTCACAATGGTTGCGTCGATGATCTGCCCGCCTTGGGCTTGCAGGCCGGCTTGGGCTAGTTGCTCGCCGACGATCTCGAACAAAGCGGTCGCGCCGCCGCCCTTGGCCAGTTGTTCTTTGAACGCCCAGATGGTGCTCGCATCGGGCAGGTCGCGGTAGTCGGCCAGGCCGGTAAATCGTTGCCAGCTTGCCCGGTCCAGGAGCGCGTATTCCATCTGTTCGTCAGACAGGTTGCCGTAGAGTTGCTGGAGTACGACGATCTTGAGCAGCGCTTGGGTGGGGTATGGTGGTCGTCCGCCTTTGGGTTGCGGTGCTTCGCGTCCAGTCTTCTGGTTCACCGCCGCCGCCAGCCCCGGCCAGTCCGCCAACGCGTCAAGCTTGGTCAATACGCCTGTGTACTCGACGAGCTTCTGTTGCCTGCGTTCGTCAACAAACAGGTAGCCGTTACGCTCTTTCATCTTCGCCGTCCTCATCTATCCAATGACTTCATAGACAAGGGGGTTATTAGAAGTTCCCTTTTGCAAAGTCATTGCCCAGCTTGCCGTTCCAGCCATTTTCAGTCTGAAAGCCTTGCCAGTGCTTGAGTTCGCGACATAATTTTAGCCAGATACAACGCTTCATATGCTATTTGCATATAGCATATGAATGGGTGTTGACTTACATAATGAACCAGGCATATGCTATATGCATATTGCATACGACCGTCGAGAAAACCATGAATTCCTCAGGTAAGTCAGCCAATTCCAGCTCGCCGAACAGAGGCAAAGGAGGGCAATGGACGCTGAAGCCACAAGACCTTGTAGTGGCGCTAAAACTCGTCGCGATGCGCGGCGAACGGGTGCCTTACTCAGAACTGGGCAAGCAGTTGCGGCTTTCACAGTTCGAGGCGCATGCCGCCACTAGGCGACTGGTTGCAGCACGGCTGGCAACGGATATCGAAGGCGAGATCAAGCCCATCATGGCGACGCTCAAGAACTTCGTTTACTACGGTGCGCCATACTGCTTTCCGCCCGTACGCGGCGAAATGACGATCGGCTTTCCGACGGCATATGGTGTGAGCCCGCTCAAAGAAAAAGTAATGTTTGCGGATGAGAATCCGCCAGTCTGGCCGAGCGCAGAAGGTAACAAGCGCGGAATGACGCTCTTGCCGTTGTACGAACGGGCACCATTAGCGGCGAATGAAGATCCCGCGTTGTATGAACTATTGGCGTTATTTGATGCATTGCGCATTGGACAGAAGCGCGAGCAGGAATTGGCAATCATGCTTTTGGAGGAGCGGTTCCGTTAGCAACTTCGCTAGCGCCCATACAACATCATGATGCCCATCACCACCGACGAAAAGAATCTCGCGATTCTCGCGACCGTGGCTGCTGCATTGGGCGACTTACGCACATCGCTGGTATTTGTGCGCGGATGCGCCACGGGGCTGCTCGTCACAAACGTGCGTGCGCAGCCGATTCGCATGACCGATGATGTGGACCTCGTGGCCCATGTGGTTTCGCAACGGGAATATCGCGCATTGGAACGGCAGTTCGAAGCGCTGGGTTTTGTCCATGACATGAGCGCGGACGCACCAATCTGTCGATGGAAAGGTCGCGGGATTGCAGTTGACCTGATGCCTAGCGAACCGCACATACTGGGCTTTCACAATCGCTGGTATCCGCTTGCGACGGAATGTGCGGGCATAGTCATGTTGCCGGATGGATTGCCGATCAGGCTCATCAGCGCGCCGGTATTCCTCGGCACGAAGCTGGAAGCATTCAAGGGGCGCGGCAATGGCGACTATATGGCGAGCCACGATTTGGAAGACGTCATCACCGTCATCGATGGTCGGGCGACGTTGATGGATGAGATATCCCAATCACCAGCGGAATTGAGGGCGTACCTTGCGACCGAATTTCAGCAACTGCGGGCCAACCGGGATTTCATGGATGCACTGCCAGGCCAACTTCCCACCGATCTCGGCAGTCAGGCGCGCGTACCTGGGCTAATCAAAAAGCTGGAACAACTCGCAAAATCTCTGTTCGCACGAACGATATAGTAAACCCAGCATTGGCGCGCCTCGCCGGCCTAAATGCCGCCAGAGAACTCGCCAATGCTGGAGTTTAGTAAATAAACTGGGTCGGTAACCAATTGCGGCAATCCACACAGCCCCATCTCAACTCCACAGCGCCTTCTTCTTCGCCACCAAATCCACCTTGACATGCGAAGCCGTCATTGCGGTGCCGCCTTCACGCAATGCCGCAACCGGCCACGTCCGCTCTTTAAAGTTCGACAAATCTCCGACGGAATAAAGCGGCTGCGCAGCGCATAGACGTGCCGGCCACTGGTGGCGGATTGCTGGTGAACATAAAAACGCTGTGGCGCCAGTTGGGAAATGCGCGCGACTACGCATAATCTTTAATTTTCTACACTCCAGGCCATCCAGCCGGAATGCCACGCCTCGTTACAAGTCCGGGAATTACCACATGGATGATTGCGCCGAGCAGGAAAACTCAAGCGGGTGATTGCCCGCTGCGAAGCGATACCTTCAAGCGCTGCAAACCTTCAGCGATAGACACCTGCGGCACGTACCCCAAATCGCGCTTGGCTGCTGAAATGTCATACCAGTGTGCGGTGGCGAGTTGCCTGGCGAGAAAGCGCGTCATCATCGGCTCATCAGCGCGGCCCGTGAGGCGCCAGAAAAATTCCATGACGGCACCAACCACGTAGGCTGCGCCGGGCGAAATAGATTTTCCGCATGGTGGCAGACCCCCGGCAGCGAGAATGCCATTGATCAAATCGCACTGCCGCATCGGCTCGTCCTGCGAAATGAAATAGACTTTGCCCGCACATGCGGCAGCGGGCGCGAGACGGTCCAGCGCCAACAGGTGCGCGCTCACAGCGTTGTCGATATAGACCGAGTCGATTTTTTTCTTGCCGCCACCAACCAGTCGCAGGCGTCCGGCGCGGCCGCGCGCCAGAATTCGCGCCGTTAGTTGCGGATCATCGGGGCCCCAGATCAGGTG
>JAJAYN010000437.1 GCA_026786225.1 Burkholderiales bacterium
AAACGGGGGCAGCACAGATATGCGGCGTGTGCTTAAGCTCAATTGGCCGGAATTCGCCAGAATCGATGCCACGCTGGATCGCCGTCGTAAATAATGCGAGACCGCGAACGATGACTTCGGCGTGATAGAAATTAGCGAGTTCCTGGAAGTTTCCCGCCTCCGACATCATTAGTTTGGTAATGCCTGCCAATTTAGTCGAGCCAATTTTTTGCCACCATGTTTTTACCAGGATGCGTATTAAATCCGCGCTGCTCCCATGGTAGGCGCGCATACGGTCTTCGAACTCGACGATGCGCGAGACAATTCCCTCGCGCACAACCGCCTTGAACAGGTCGTCTTTACTGTCGAAATAGAGATAAAGCGTGCCTTTGGACACGCCGGCACGTTTGGCCACATCGTCGAGCCGGGTGGCGGCAAATCCGCGTTCGACAAACAATTCCAGTGCGGCGCTTGCCAGCTCGCCGGGACGGGCGTCCTTGCGCCGCTCCCAGCGCGGTTCGATTACTTTCGCTAATACAGACATGGCAAACTATTAATGACTTAAAGGTCATTAAGATACGCCGACTACTTCAATACGTCAACCCGACGCGGCTTGACGCATTGCCGGACAAGCGGAATTGGGTTAAGTTAGCGATTGTACGCAGGGGTTCCGCCCAAGCTCTCTCGCAATGCGCGTTGCGCAACGCAAAAAAGTGTGGCGGATGAGAGACACCCTTTGAACCTGATCCGGATAACACCGGCGTAGGGAGCGTGAATCGGCATTTATCTGGTTCAACGCTCTCAGCCTTTGAGGAGTATGACCATGAATGCAGTACTGAATCCCGCAAAATTTCTTGAATCCTCCGCGCGCGTAGATGAGGCTGCGGTTCAGCCTTTGCCGAACTCGCGCAAAGTCTATGTGCAGGGCACCCGCGCCGATATTCAGGTGCCGATGCGCGAAATCTCCCAAAGCGATACGCCCACCGGCATGGGCGGGGAGAAAAATCCGCCAATCTACGTCTACGACACATCGGGGCCGTATACCGACCCCAACGTCAAAATCGATATTCGATCAGGGCTCGCACCTCTGCGAGACAAATGGATTACTGAGCGCAACGACTCCGAACTATTGACCGGCATCACTTCGCAATACGGGCTCGCGCGACTGCGCGATCCGAAGCTCGCCGAGTTGCGCTTCAATCTGAAGCGTAATCCGCGTCGCGCTAAGTCCGGCGCGAATGTTTCGCAGATGCATTACGCCCGCAAAGGCATCATCACGCCTGAGATGGAGTACATCGCGATTCGCGAAAACCAGCGCCGCGATGGTTTGAGTGAACTCATCACCAAACAACATCCGGGCGAATCATTCGGCGCGTCAATCCCGAAAATGATGACGCCTGAATTTGTCCGAGATGAAGTCGCTCGTGGCCGCGCCATTATTCCCGCCAACATCAATCACCCCGAGTCAGAGCCGCTGATCATCGGCCGCCATTTCCCGGTTAATATCAACGCCAAAATTGGCAACTTCGCGCTGACGTCGTCGATCCACGAAGAAGTTGAGAAGATGACCTGGTCCACCCGCTGGGGTGGCGACACCGTGATGGATCTGTCCACGGGAAAAAATATTCACGAAACACGGGAGTGGATTATCCGCAACTCTCCCGTGCCAATCGGGACGGTGCCAATTTATCAAGCGCTGGAAAAGGTAAATGGCAAGGCCGAAGATCTGACGTGGGAAATCTTCAAGGACACCCTGATCGAGCAGGCCGAACAAGGCGTGGATTATTTCACCATCCATGCAGGCGTTTTGTTGCGCTACATCCCGATGACAGCCAATCGGATGACCGGCATCGTATCGCGTGGCGGCTCGATCATGGCCAAGTGGTGTCTGGCACATCACACTGAATCGTTCTTGTACACGCATTTCGACGACATCTGCGAAATTATGAAGGCGTACGACGTATCGTTCTCGCTTGGCGATGGTCTGCGTCCCGGTTCCGTCTACGACGCCAATGATGAGGCACAGATTGGCGAGTTGAAAACGCTGGGCGAACTCACCAAGGTAGCCTGGCAGCACGATGTTCAAACCATGATTGAGGGTCCCGGCCACGTGCCTATGCACCTCATCAAGGAAAACATGGATCTGCAATTAAAGTACTGCCACGAAGCGCCGTTCTATACGCTCGGTCCACTGACAACCGATATCGCACCCGGCTATGATCACATCACCTCTGCGATTGGCGCGGCGATGATCGGTTGGTACGGTACAGCCATGCTTTGCTACGTGACGCCGAAAGAACATCTCGGTTTGCCGGACAAGAGCGACGTGAAGGACGGCATCATGGCGTACAAGATCGCGGCACACGCCGCAGACTTGGCCAAGGGCCATCCCGGCGCGCAGATACGCGACAACGCACTATCGAAAGCAAGATTCGAATTCCGCTGGGACGATCAATTCAATCTCGGACTGGATCCTGAAAAAGCTAAGGAATTCCACGATGAAACGCTGCCGCAGGAGGGCGCCAAGCTGGCGCACTTCTGCTCGATGTGCGGTCCGCATTTTTGCTCAATGAAAATCTCGCAGGACGTGCGAGACTTTGCGAAAGCACAGGGCATCAGTGCTGAAGACGCGTTGAAGAAAGGGATGGAGGTAAAGGCGGTGGAGTTTGTGAAGAAGGGCGCAGAGATTTATCACAAGGCGTAGCAAACGCCCTATCGAGCTGGAATGAGTTTTCAGGCAGCAATCATTTTCGTGCGGCACGGTCATAACACGCAATATTTGATTCGAGCGCGGATCGGCACTGAAGGTAAGGTGCGCGCCGCGCGAGTGATTTGTAAATAGCGCGATATGCCATTCGTAGCGTTATCGGAAGGTCCAAACTCTGCACGGTTAATCAAGGAGCAAAGCCGCAAGGATTTGTTGCAACCAGCGGAAGAAGCTTTAGGGTGCATTCGGACTTACAAACGCTAAGCTGGGCGCGGCATTTGGGCGATTTTCGTGCCACGAAGTGCGTCAGGTCTTGTGTTTATGCGACGGCTCGGTTTGATACGCGCCTATGC
>JAJAYN010000438.1 GCA_026786225.1 Burkholderiales bacterium
ACCGCGTCTATGCACCCGCTGCGGGCGGAAGACTGCTCTATCGCGATGACCCCGACAACGCCAGCGGTACCGTGCAAACAGCTATTTTCTATGGCGCCGACGCGTACAACGCCAATCGCAGTATCTATGACCAGGGCGTCATCATCAACACTCCGCTCACGGCCGATGCGGACGGCAACATTTATTTCGGATTCATCGCCAAAACGGCCAATCCAGCCAATCTCGCGAGCGGCATCGCGCGCGTGACGGCTGATGGTCGCGGTAGCTGGGTCAGCGTCGCGACGGCATCGGGCGAACCAACCATCGAGAAAGTCGCCACCAATAGCGCGCCCGCCGTGTCGCTCGATGGTCGCACACTCTATGTCGCGGTCAACACCGCGCCGCCCGGAATGGCCACCGGCTATCTCCTCGCACTCGATACCACCACCCTCGCCACTCGCGGAAAAATTCGCCTCACTGATCCGAACAAACAAACGCCGGCGTGGGTAAACGACAACGGCACTGCTTCGCCGATGGTCGGGCCGGATGGCGACGTGTACTTTGGCGTGCTCGAAGCCAGTCCACCGTCACACAATTTCACCGGCTGGATGCTGCACTTCAATGCGACGCTGACACAAACAAAAACACCCGGCGCGTTCGGCTGGGACATCACGCCCTCGGTGGTACCGCGTGCAATGGTGCCGACCTACACGGGCACGTCTAGCTATCTGCTGATGACCAAATACAATAATTACGGCGGTGCCGGCACCGGTGACGGCAAAAACCGCATCGCCATTCTGGATCCCAGCCAGACACAGCCCGACGCTGTCACCGGCGTACCGGTGATGAAGGAAATCCTCTCCCTGCTCGGGCTCACACCCGACCCCGCGTATTCGGGCGGCGTGAAAGAGTGGTGTATCAATACGGCAGCCGTCGATCCCCTCACCCGTTCGGTGCTGGTCAATAGCGAAGATGGCTATCTCTACCGCTGGGATCTTTCGGTGAATCAATTCACCGAACGCATTCGCCTCAATAGCGGTACCGCGCAGTCGTACACCCCAACGGCCATCGGTCCGGATGGCGCGGTGTATTCGATCAATAACGCGGTGATGTTTGCAGTGGGGCGGTAACGCCACACCCCAATCGACATGCCGCACATTTGAATCGTGCCTGACTGCGATCGCCTCCCGCCAACCCATCCTCGAAAGTGTATCCATGAGCGTCGACGCTGACGTTGTCCACACGCTGTCAAGCATCACCACAGCGACCATCACGACGTTATTGCTCAAGAAAGGCCTGCGCAATGTGTGGATGCGCGGTACCCGCCCGCTCAGGCCCGATCAGCCGCGCATTGTCGGGCGGGCGTTCACCTTGCGCTTTGTTCCTGCGCGCGAAGATCTGGCCACACCGGAATCCTGGTCCAAGCCGATTTCAACCCGCGCGGCAATCGAGGCCATGCCGCCGGGCTGCATTACCGTGGTCGATGCGATGGGCGTGACCGACGCGGCTATCTTCGGCGATATTCTCTGCGCGCGCATGCAAAAGCGTGGCGTCGCCGCGCTCGTCACCGATGGCGTGGTGCGCGACGTGGCGGGCGTGTTGAGCACCAATCTGCCGGTGTGGTGCCAGGGTGCCGCTGCGCCGCCTTCGGTGGCCGGGCTCACCTTTGTGAACTGGCAGGAGCCGATCGGCTGCGGCGGCGTGGCGGTATTTCCCGATGACGTGGTGGTGGTCGATGCCGATGGCGCAGTGCTGATCCCGGCGGCGTTGCTCGACGACATTGTCGCCGCGGCGCCCGAACAGGAGCGGCTGGAGAACTGGATCATGCAGGAGGTCATGGGTGGGGCGTCGCTGCCGGGGCTGTATCCGCCCAATGCGGAAAACAAAGCGCGCTATGAGGCTTCAAAAAAGGCGCAGTAGCACTGATTTCACCTGCCAGTCGGCAGCTTTGTGTATGCATGCGCGGACTCGCCCCGCCAAAATCCTCACCTGTTATTCGGTCGCAGTCACTTATGCCTTAAGCCGATTGCCACTATAATTTGTCTACTCACACGCGCTGCACTCACTCGCCATGCCACTCAATCACTACGAACTCCTCGATGTCCGCCCAAGCGCCACGGACGCGCAGATCCGCCGCGCCGCCCAAATGGCCAAGGACATTGTCGCCACCGACAGCAAACTTTCACCGCTGGAACGCGAATCCCAGCTCGCCCAGCTGCAGGCGGCTGAAGACACGCTCACCACCCCCGCAAAGCGTGACCACTACGACGCTTCATTGCGGAAAGCATCCCCATCGAGCCAGGGTGAAAATACAAAATCGATCCTGGTCTCGCCCATCCTGTGGGTGGCACTGTTTGCCATCGCTGCGGTCGGTGGTGGCCTCTACTGGCAAAACAGTCGCGAGCAGACCCGCCTGCGCGTCGAGCGCGAACGCGTTGTCGCTGAACAGCAGGCCGAACAGCGCGCCAATGACGTCGAAACGCAGCGCGTTGCGGAAAAACAGCGGCTGATTGGTGAGCTTCGCGCCCAGCGGGAAGCCGACGACAAACAGCGCCAGACATTCAATGAAATAAGCTTTGCTGACAGCCAGAAGAAAAACTATGTGGTCGATGATCGCTATGTACCGCCGCCACCGACCAATAGCTACGGAAACAACTACGACGCCGCGCGCCGCAGTTACGAAGATCAGCGCCAGATAAACAGCGAAACCCAGCGTCGCGCGTATGAGGAAAATAAACAGCGCTATGAGGAAGAAGCCAATCTTCAGCGCGCCCGCGCCGAAGTAGAACGCCAGAAACGCTATCTGGAGCAGCGCGAACGCGAAGATCAGTACGCCCGCGCACAGCGGGAAGCCGCTTCGAGGCCTAACCGGTACTGAATACACGCGTTCAGCGGCAGACAAGTTCGCGAGTGCCCTGAATTTATGTAACGCCAGCACTGGCGCGGCACCCAGGCCAAAATGCCGCCACGATGCCCGCCAATGCTAGTGTTTGGCATTTGGAACTTCTAATAACCACCGTTCGCGCTGAGGTATCGAGAAGTTCCCATTTGCTTACTAGTGCGGGTCTTTATAAAGACTCAGACTACAGCAGCCAAAGGTGCGGCAAAGCCCTGATCGATCAAACCGCTGCGGGTTCAGGCACCTCAACCTCGTCGGCCCACACCTTGAAACTTGCCAGCGTGTTTGGACCGAACGTACTGCTGATGGCCACATCCGCCGCATCGCGACCGCGTGCGATCAGCACCCTGCCGATACGCGGCGTGTTGTTGCGCGCGTCGAACGTATACCAGCGCCCATCGAGGA
>JAJAYN010000439.1 GCA_026786225.1 Burkholderiales bacterium
GCTGTTCCCGATGCTGTTCGGCGGTGGCCACGCCTACTTGCGATTGACCGGCGACGAAATTCTCGACGCCGGCCTGCAGGTGTTTGCGCAACCGCCGGGCAAGAAGGTCCAGTCGATTCAATTGCTCTCCGGCGGGGAAAAAGCGCTGACGGCGTTGTCGCTGGTGTTCTCGCTGTTCCGACTGAACCCCGCGCCGTTTTGTTTGCTTGACGAGGTGGATGCGCCGCTGGATGATTCCAATACCGACCGCTTCTGCGAACTGGTCAAGAAAATGGCGGTCTCCACGCAATTCCTGTTTATCACGCACAATAAGGTGACGATGGAAATGGCCGAGCAACTGGTCGGGGTGACGATGAACGAGCCGGGTGTTTCGCGAATCGTCGAAGTCGATATCCATGCGGCCAAGAAATTCGCCGTCGCGCCTGTGCCGGTGGCGGCGTAGGCACAGACGCTTTGAGAACCAGACAATGATCAGTGACTTTCAGTGGGCACTTGCAGGGTTGGCAGTCTTGATCATCGTGCTGGTGATCATCTACAACCGCTGGCAGGAAGCAAAGTACAAGAAGCATGCGGAGAATGCGTTTTCGTCGGACCATCGCGATGTATTGCTGCATGAACCGGCTGATCGCGTCGAGCCGCAGCTAGGCACCATGTCTAAGATGGGTGCGTTAGACGATGACCTGATGGGGTTCGATACGCCAACGTTTGACGAGCCCATCATGCCGACCAGCGCACCGGATGCGAGGTTGCCTGGCATCAACGTTGAAATCGACACCGTTGCCCTGCTGCTGGCGGACGCCTCCATCCTCCCTGATCAGTTCTGGCCGACTGTGCAGCAATCGCAGCGGGTTTCCAAGCGCATCATCTGGGAGGGTTTAGTTGGCGGCTTGTGGCAACCCATCGACGCACACAATGCCGATGACCGCGAAGGCTTCCGCGAACTGCGTGCCGGGCTGCAACTGGCTTCGCGCAGCGGCGCCGTAGATGCTAATACGATTTATGCGTTCAACGAAATGATGGTCGCGTTCGCACAAGGCATAAGCGCGGTTTCGCAGCGTGAGGATGCAGAGCTCGCCATCGAACGTGCGCAAATCGTGGATGCGTTTTGCGCCGATACGGATATCGAAATCGCCGTGAACGTGATCGGCAAGAGCGGCGCGACCTTTGCAAACACAAAAGTGCGTGGTCTGGCGGAATCGAACGGATTGGCCGTGCTGGATTCCGGCGAATACGAGTTGCGCGACGCACTCGGCCATACGCTCTTTACCTTGCGCAATATGAGCGCCGAAGAACCGCCCGGTATCCGCCACGCGGGTGCATACCTGACGGGCCTCACCTTTGCGCTGGATGTGCCACTTGCACCGCAGCCGGTTCGCGTGTTTGAACAAATGATGACGTTGGCATTGCGCTTTGCAGACACCTTGCAAGGCGATGTGGTCGATGACAATCGCAAAGTGCTCACCGCCAATGGTCGCAAGGTGATCGCCGAAACTATCACCGGCATTGCGAGTGACATGCAGGCAAAAGGTGTCGCGCCCGGAAGTTCGGCAGCGTTGAGGCTGTATTCATAGTTTGCAATGGCCACAGTCGCCCCGGCCACCGCGCAGGTAATTGAGCGCGTCGCGCAACTGAAGCGCGAACTTGCGCAGCACAATCACAATTATTACGTCCTCGATCAGCCGACGATCACGGATGGCGAATGGGACCAGCTGTTCCACGAATTGCTGGCACTGGAAACGCAGCACCCGGATTTACTGACGCAGGATTCGCCCACACAACGGGTGGGCAGCAAGCCGCTCGACGCCTTTGACGAGGTGATGCATCGTATACCGATGTTGTCGTTGGGCAACGCCTTCAACGACGCGGACATCGACAACTTTGATCGTCGTTGCCGCGAAGGTCTGGATCTGGGCGACGTTGAAATCGAGTACGCCTGCGAACCTAAATTTGACGGGCTCGCCATCAGTCTGACCTTCGTGAATGGCGTTTTTGTGCAGGGTGCCACACGTGGCGATGGCGCGGTCGGCGAGGGCGTTACCGAGAATCTCAAGACCATACGGTCCATCCCGCTTGTCCTGCCGGCGCAACATCGGCCAGCGCTGCTTGAAGTGCGCGGCGAAGTGCTCATGCTGCGGCGGGATTTCGCTAAACTGAACGACAGGCAGGCAGCCAAAGGCGAAAAATTATTTGTCAATCCGCGCAACGCGGCCGCGGGCTCGCTCAGGCAACTGGATTCGAAGCTCACCGCTGCGCGTCCGCTGACATTTTTTGCCTATGGCATCGGCGCGGTTGAGGGGGCGGCCGTACCGTCCACGCATTCGGCATTGATGGATTGGCTGGAATCGATGCGTTTTCCCGTGGCCAGGCAGCGGACCATCGTGCAAGGCGTGACCGGCTTGCGTGACTTCTACCAGCGCATCGGTGAGGCGCGTACTGCGTTGCCCTACGATATCGATGGTGTCGTGTACAAGGTTAATCGCTTTGACCAGCAGCAAACGCTGGGGTTTGTTTCGCGTGCACCGCGTTTCGCGATCGCGCATAAATTTCCGGCCGAAGAGGCCACTACCGTATTGCTGGGTATCGATGTGCAAGTGGGGCGCACCGGCGCCATCACCCCCGTGGCAAGATTGCAGCCGGTGTTCGTCGGCGGCACCACCGTGTCCAATGCGACGCTGCACAACGAAGATGAAATCCGCCGCAAGGATTTGCGAATCGGTGACACCGTCGTGGTGAGACGCGCCGGCGATGTGATTCCCGAAGTCGCTGCCGTGATCATTGAAAGACGGCTCACCGATGCGCCGGTATTCGTGATGCCCACGCGCTGTCCTGAATGCGATTCGGCGATCGTGAAACTTGAAGGCGAAGTTATTGCGCGCTGTACCGGTGGCCTGATTTGTCCTGCGCAACGCAAGCAGGCGCTGCTGCATTACGCGCAACGCTGCGCGGTCGATATCGAGGGACTCGGCGACAAGCTGGTCGATCAGTTGGTTGAAGCCGATGTGGTTCATACGCCAGCAGACCTGTATCGCCTCGGCATCACTGCACTGTCGAATCTGGAACGGATGGCAGAGAAATCGGCCACCAATCTGCTCGCGTCGATTGAGAAGAGTAAACGCACCACACTGCCAAAATTTCTTTTTGGCCTCGGTATTCGCCACGTGGGAGAAGCGACCGCGAAAGATCTCGCCAAATATTTTGGCAACCTGGACGCGATCATGGACGCGAATAATGCCCAATTGCTGCAGGTCCATGACGTCGGTCCGGTCGTCGCGCAAAGTATCAGGCAGTTTTTCGATGAACCGCACAATCGGGAAGTGGTAGAGCAGCTGCGCGCCTGCAAAGTGACGTGGCCGGAAACGCAGATCGAGCATGGGCGGGCCTCGCATGGCGAAAATGCGCCAGTCGGCAATGCTGGCGCGGATCCTGGTCTTTTTTCGGGAAAAACGGTGGTGTTGACCGGGACGCTTACAGCCATGTCGCGCGACGAAGCGAAAGACAAACTCGAAGCGCTGGGTGCCAAGGTGTCCGGCAGCGTGTCGAAAAAAACTGATTATGTGGTTGCCGGTGCGGAGGCGGGCAGCAAACTCGACAAGGCCGTCGAGCTCCGGGTCGCGGTGCTGGATGAAGCCACATTTTTGGCCATGCTCGCGAGGCCGTGAAGTTCTAATGCCGTGTTTCAAATGTTGACAATCTGGCTTTGCCACGTGCCTGAGTTTTCATTTACGCTACGCCTGTGTGCCCCGTACACTCGATTTGCATCCCGGTTGCGTATTTTCATTGTATGCAAGTGAACAGGTCTAATGTAGTGCTGTAGCAAATCACTCAACTCACTCTCCCATCAAGGAACCAACATGAAGAAATTCGCCACATTGATTGTCGCCCTGGGTTTTCTGTTTCAAGGCAGCGCATTTGCAATCGGGGCCATTGCCGTTGACGACAGCGTAGGCGAAACCGATCCTGCCTATGGTTTCTCAACCGGCTATGACACCGAAGCTGAAGCGAAGCGGGCCGCGATGAAATTCTGCAAAGAGAACGGCGACAACTGCAAAGTCGTTGTATGGTTCAAAACCTGCGGTGCCTATGCGTCGTCGAAAAAATATTACGGCTATGGCTATGGTGCAACCAAAGGCACGGCAACTGCAGCAGCCCTGGATATGTGCGGACAAAAAAGCTGCAAGGTCGTTGTTGCAGAGTGCGAATAATTATCTGAAACAAGCAGCTTAAAGAGAATTTCAAGGGCGTTAAATACCTTCGCGGAATCTAACGCCCTTGTCGCTTTGGCGATTATCAAACGTCAAACGGCAAGATTCCCGGCACGCATTCGTTTCAGGTGCTGTCGGCGAAGAGCGCTTTACGTACTCGTTTTCAACGCGTCAGGTGGGAAGTATCCGCGTGGACTTACAATAGCCGCTGGCAAACTTCAGCGCTGACAAGTCGACGACATTGCAATGAAAAATAATACCAGGATCACCAAAGCTGTTTTCCCCGTGGCCGGACTCGGCACGCGTTTCCTTCCCGCAACCAAGGCCAGCCCCAAGGAAATGCTGCCTGTGGTTGACAAGCCCCTGATCCAGTACGCCGTCGAAGAGGCTGCCGCCGCCGGTATTACCGAAATGATTTTCGTGACTGGCCGCGGCAAGCGCACGATTGAAGATCATTTCGATAAAGCTTACGAGCTCGAAGCGGAGCTCTCGGTAAAGGGTAAACACAAACAACTGGAGGAAGTGCGGCGCATGCTGCCAGAAGGCGTGCAATACGTTTACATTCGCCAGCCGGAGGCACTGGGGCTAGGCCACGCCGTGCTTTGTGCCAGGCATCTCGTCGGCGACGAGCCCTTTGCCGTCATTCTGGCTGACGACCTCATCGACACGGCCGATGGTGTTGCGCCAGTAATGAAGCAGATGGTTGCCGAGTTCAACAAACGAAAGTCTTCGATTCTGGGCGTACTCAATGTTGAACGCCACGAAACGTCGTCGTACGGTATCGTCGCCTCGAAACCGATTTCTAAAAAGGTCGGTGAACGGGTATCGAAGATGAACGCGATCGTCGAGAAACCAAAACCGGAGAATGCGCCGTCCACCCTTAGCGTGGTCGGTCGCTATATTTTGACGCCGCAAATATTTGCCCATTTGGAGAAAATCCAGGCGGGTGTCGGCAAAGAAATCCAGTTGACCGACGGTATCGCCGCGCTCCTCAAGAAAGAGAGCGTGTTCGCTTATGAATTCGAAGGCACGCGATACGATTGTGGCTCAAAGCTCGGTTATCTCAAAGCGACCGTCGAACTGGGGTTGAAGCACCCGGAAGTTGGACCGGCGTTTGCGGCTTTCCTTGCGAAACGCGAGCCTGGCAAGAAGCGGCAATAGCGGCGCCTGACTTTGCGAAGCCGATAGATTTCTTTATCTCTCGGGTCACGACCCGGCCGAAATGTACATGATGAAGCTGCCTAAAGGTGGCTCGGTGCTGGAATTGGTGCGGGCGTCGCGCCGCTAAACAGACCGGTGTGAGATCCATCCGGACGTTGGTCATTTCGTGCATCGAACGCCGCCGTAACGGCCGCGTGCCGGCGTGTCCGAGGGCCCATTCGCTATCGGGGTGTCCGATGCCGGTTGTGGGATAATTTGACGTTAGCAATATCAAAGGAATTTTTGTGAATCGATTCGTTCTTCTGGTGGCCTCGGTTGTCATCATGGCGGTACTAAACAGTTGCGGCGGCAAGGGTGGTACTGCTGACGCAGCGTCTGATTTCACAGCGATCCCCGGTGACGGCGTGGTCACCCTCGCCTGGACGGCCGAGCCGGGTGTTGAGTATTGGCTTTTCTATGCGGCTGGGAGCTCAGTAACCACGTCGAATTGGTCAACCATCGGCGGCACTGCCGTCATCAATGTGACTTCCCCGTACACGATCACCGGCCTGAAAAACGGCAGCACCTATTCGTTCACGATGAACGGCAGGAAAGGCGGCGGACCGGGAGGTGCAGGGGCACCAACGAAAGTCGTGATGCCGAGGTTCGCGGGGGCGAAATGGAACACGGGTACGGCCCTGGGGACAGGCAAACTGAACGGCATTGCTGCGCTCGCTGCCATCGATGTCACCGTCGGATCGGGCGGTACGATTTTTGCCGGTGCCAATGGCACGATAGCTGCGGCCAGGGTTAATCCGGCCGTACCCGCAGATCTAAACGCCGTGACCTATGGCGGGTTGGGCTTTGCGGCTGTCGGTTCTGCCGGCACGATTGTCTTCAGCACCGACGGACTGACCTGGGCAACAAGGACCAGTGGTAGTGTCGCTGATCTGTATGCGCTTGCGTCACCCGGCGGCGGCTCAATCGCCGCATTCGGCGCGGCGGGCACCACCCTCTTCAGTTCGGGCGGGGCCACCTGGACAACAGCAACTTCCGCCACGACACAGGGTCTTTTTGCTGCAACGTATGGCGGGGGTAGATATGTCGCCGTTGGCGCTGGCGGTGCCATTGTGACAAGTACAAACGGCACGACCTGGCAGGCGGTTGTATCCAATACCACCAGCGACCTGAGAGCCGTGTCGATGGGGACATTTGTGACCACGACGGGAACCGGTACCACGGCGCCCACAACCACCACAACCACTTACGTCGCCCTGGGCGCGGCAGGCACAGTGGTCACCAGCAGTGATGGGCTGACATGGACTGCGCGCGCGCCGATATCAGCAAACACGATGAACGGAGTCGCCTTTGCCGGGCAGTTCGTGGCCGTCGGCAACGCAGGAAGCATCTATACGAGCGCCGATGGGATCACCTGGACGGCACAGATTTCAGGTACAACAAATAGCCTGTCCGCAATCGCGCGTACCAGCAGCGGATATACCGCCGTCGGTGCCGCGGGCACCTTACTGACCTCTTTCTAGGCGGCTGACCATGGCCATGACCGCGCAAGATGCCAGAAAATTGCTTGCCGACTCCGAGGTGCTGTTCACGGTCGAAGAAGTAAATGCAGCGACTTCACGCATTGCCAAAGAAATCAATCGCGATTTCGCCGACGTCCACCCACTGATTCTTTCGGTGATGGGCGGTGCGGTCGTATTCACCGGGCAGCTATTGCCACAGCTCGATTTCCCACTGGATTTCGATATCGTGCAGGCTTCGCGATACGGTGACAAGACGGTTGGTGCGCAGCTGACCTGGCGGGTGGCACCACGCGACAATATTGTCGGTCGCCACGTCATCATTCTCGATGACATTCTGGACGAAGGCATCACGCTTGCGGCGATCGTCGATCTGGTCAAGCGCACGGGTGCGAAGAGCGTCGCCTGTGCGGTGTTTTGCGTGAAGGACTACGGCGAGGAAATCAATAACAAAAAACCGCTCAAAGCCGAGTACGTCGGTATCAGCGTGCCGAATCGCTTCATCTACGGCTATGGTATGGATGTGTCGGGCGCATGGCGCAACCTTCCTGCCATTTATGCCGTCAAGGGCAAGTAACGCGATGCTGGCAATCATCGGCGGTACCGGCCTTTCCAATCTGACGAATCTTGAGATTACCCGTCGCGAAGTGGTGCGCACGCCCTTTGGTGAGCCATCCGGTCATCTCACGTTTGGGAAAATCGCCAAAGCAGAAGTCATCTTCCTGGCGCGGCACGGTTATGGCCATACCATTTCGCCGCACGAAGTCAATTACCGCGCCAACATCTGGGCCCTGCGTTCTCTAGGTGTGACGCGCGTGCTGGCTGTGAACTCCGTCGGGGGCATCAGTGCCGACATGGGGCCGGGTGCAATCGGCGTGCCCGATCAGGTGATCGACTATACCCATGGCCGCAAACATACTTTTTTTGACGGCGAAGCGGATGTTACACACGTAGATTTTACGTTTCCGTATTGCACGCTCGCGCGCATGCTGTATCTCGCCGCAGCCAGGGCAGTCGGCAGCCATGTGGTGGAGACCGGCGTGGTGGGCGTTATGCAGGGGCCGCGTCTTGAAACCGTTGCTGAAATCAATCGCCTGGAGCGCGATGGCTGCACCATGGTCGGCATGACCACGATGCCCGAGGCAAGTCTGGCGCGCGAACAGAACCTGTCTTACGCCACGCTCGCGCTGTCGATGAATCATGCAGCCGGCCGCGGATCGTCGTCAGCCGGCATCAAGCTTAAGGATGCCGACGCGGTTCTTGAAGAAGGCATGAAAAAAGTGCGGGCCATCCTGTCAAAAGCGGTCGAACTCCACGACGCGATGCCGGCGTCGCAGCGGGGCTACAGTTAAATGGCGGTCCGACCGATTGTCAGAATGGGCACACCCAGCCTGTTTGAAAAATCCGTCCCCTGGCCTGAGAACAAATTCGATTCGCCTGAATTGCAAACGCTGCTGGCTGACATGAAAGACAGCATGATTGCGGCCAATGGTGCGGGCCTCGCGGCGCCGCAAATCGGCGAGAACGTTCGCGTGGTGATTTTTGAAGTCGACAACAATTCGCGCTATCCGAACCGCGAGCCGATACCATTCACGGTGTTGATCAATCCGCAACTCACGCCGCTTGCGGAAGAGAAGGTATCTGACTGGGAGGGCTGCCTGTCAGTACCGGGCATGCGCGGGTTGGTGCCGCGTTACCCGACGTTGCGCTACACCGGATTTGATGAATTCGGCAATGCGATTGATCGTACCGTCGATGGCTTTCACGCCAGGGTTGTGCAGCACGAAGTCGATCATCTGGATGGTGTCCTTTATCCAATGCGCATTGCCGACATGACAAAATTTGGCTACACCGAAATATTGTTTTCCGAGTTGGTTGGCGTGGATGAAGACTAAGGGATGCGGAGATTACCAATATCCCATTTTCGGACGGCACCGGCGGGCGCATTGCGTCGTTGTTACGCGTTTGTGTGGCCAGCCAAACGGCACGCGTCACGCCTAGCACTGCATCCCCCCAGCACCGCCCAAAACGCGACATTGGCAATTTCCGCATCCCAAAGGAGATTTGAATCATGGCCGAGATAATTGACGTAACGCCTTCAACGCAAAATGACGCGCATCCAAACCCGCAAAGCGGGGTCACGCTGGCGCATGTGCTGTATGGTTTGCACGGCCTGGCACCGTTCACGATGCTGACGCTGGCGGTTGTGGCGATGATCATCGGTGCGGTCAAACGCGACGACGTCCGAGACACCTGGCTGGAGACACATTTTTCGTGGCTCTCGCGAACATTCTGGTGGGGTTTGCTGTGGTGGGTCATCGCTTGGGGCGCGTTCTGGATAATCAGCTTTGTCACACTCGGTGTCGGGGCATTATTCGCGTGGATTTTCCCGGTGGCCGTGTTTGTCTGGTATCTCTACCGTGTGCTGGTTGGCTGGCTGAAGCTTGGGGATTCGAAGCCGATTACCTGAAATTTTTGCAAAATTCCGGGCGCAATTAACGTAGGTCAAGCACCGGCGCGGATTGCGGACGCGAAATGGCTGAAACGCCGCGCCAGTGCTAGGGTTTACCCGGATTTTTCTTTCACGCAGCCCACCAGCTTCCCCAGGTAGTCGCGAAACGCTGCCTGTTCCGTCAACGCGTGTAGCGATGCACCTTCGCTCAGCCGCCCCTTGTTGACGAAGATAAAGCGATCACAAATCTCATGCAACAATTCGACGTGATACGGCTCGTTCGGATGCAGGCAGACAAACACGAGGCAACCCTGGTCTTTCAGGCTGCGAAAAAAATCCAGCATGAAGCCGATGTAGCCGTCCTGCGTATTGAACTGGGGCTCATCGAAAAGATGAATGGCGGTGCGCGCTGAGGCGGCGGCGTCGAGAAAGAATTCTGGCGTGCGGCGTTTGAATGAACGCACCTGATACGACTGGTGATAGTGCATTGCCAACCGGGTGCGTTCACCGTACTTGACACGATGAATGTCCTGTCCCGTGCACAATACCCGGCCGGAAGTCGGCTGGTTGCTGCCGGTGATGAGTTCGAACAGGGTGGTCTTGCCGGAACCGTTAGGGCCCAGCACGCCGATGATGGCGGGACCATCGACATTGAAATCCGCTTCGAGCGAAAACGTCTGTTTGCGCTTGATCACGCCGCGCGTGTAGA
>JAJAYN010000440.1 GCA_026786225.1 Burkholderiales bacterium
ACCCATCGTAACGACCACCGCCCGCGATGGTTAATTCCCAGTCACGACCCTTGGCAATGAACTCGAAAACAGTGCGATTGTAATAGTCAAAACCGCGGACCAGTCGTGGATTAATCACGTACTTCAAGCCCGCCGCGTCGAGCCGCTGCGTCAGGCCGCTAAAGTGCGCGCGCGCCGCATCGTCCAGATAGCCCGCGAGTTTTGGTGCGGTATCGACTAGCGCCTGCATCGTCGGATTCTTGGTGTCGAGTGTTCGCAACGGATTCGTGTATAGCCTTCTCTTCGCATCTTCGTCGAGCTGGTCAGCGTGCGTTTCAAAGTATTTCACCAGTGCCTCACGATGACGCGAGCGCGCCTCCACATCGCCAATCGAATTTATGTGCAGCGCCACATCGGTGAGTCCCAGCTTTTGCCAGAGTCTTGCCAGCATCAGAATCTGTTCGGCATCTACGTCGGGGCCTGCGAAGCCCATCGCTTCCACGTCAAATTGATGGAACTGGCGATGGCGGCCTTTTTGCGGTCGTTCGTGCCTGAACATGGGCCCCCATGTCCAGACGCGCTTAGGCCCTTCGTACAGAATATTGTGCTCAATCGCCGCGCGCACCAGCCCAGCGGTCGCCTCTGGACGCAATGTCAATTTTTCGCCATTCATCGCGTCTTCAAACGAATACATTTCCTTTTCGACGATATCTGTCACCGCGCCGATCGAACGCACGAACAGTGGCGTCGGCTCGACGACCGGTGTGCGCATCAGGCGATAGCCGTATTGTTCGAACACCTCGCGGGTCGTATCTTCGAAGAATTGCCATAGCGGCGCATCCTGCGGCAACAGATCGTTCATGCCGCGGACGGCTTGCAGGGTTTTGCTCATGGCTGTGGCTTGAATGCAGGAAGAACCCGGAATTAATAAGCGGACCGCCGAAACGGTGCGGGCCAAACCGGGAAAACTCGCTATTTTACAGGGATTTAGCCTATCACCGCCAGCGCAAGTCGGCTTGCGTACGACGGACCAGCGATTGGCGCAAGTGCCGTCACGATTTTAACAAACTCAATAACTGGAGCGGCTTTCAGGCCATTATCTGCCTGCAATGTCGGCCAATGCTCGTGTTTCGTTCTCTGACGCGGGCTGACACCCCGACATGCGATGCGTTAGTCACGACGCAATCTGCTTGATCGCAATTTCTTTCTTGCGCGAGCGCGTTACGCGAACTGCACCTACGGCGTAATTCTTTGCCACGTACTCGTCAACCAGCGCGTGAAACTCTTCTGCGATGCGATCGCCCTTCAGCGTTACCGCTTTTTCGCCATCGATGTATACCGGCGCAACCGGACGTTCACCCGAGCCGGGCAAGGAAATGCCGATGTTGGCCAGCTTGGATTCACCGGGCCCGTTGACCACGCAGCCCATTACTGCAACGTGCATTTCCTCAACGCCCGGGTATTGGGTTTTCCATAAGGGCATTTGATTGCGCAGGTAATTTTGAATCTTCTCCGCCAATTCCTGAAAAAAAGTACTGGTCGTACGGCCACAACCGGGACACGCAGCCACCATTGGCGTGAACGAACGCAAACCCATGGTCTGCAATATCTCCTGCGCCACAATAACCTCGCGCGTCCTGTCACCGCCCGGCTCAGGCGTGAGCGAAATGCGAATCGTGTCACCGATGCCCTCCTGCAGCAACACCGCAAGCGCGGCGGTCGAGGCGACGATGCCTTTGCTGCCCATGCCTGCTTCGGTAAGGCCTAAATGCAGCGGATAGTCGCACCGGCTCGCCAGATCTCGGTACACCGCGATCAGGTCCTGCACGGCACTCACTTTGCAACTCAGAATAATCTTGTCGCGCCCCAACCCCAGCGCTTCAGCTTTGGAGGCACTATCGAGGGCCGAGACAATCAGCGCTTCGCGCATCACGGCATCGGCTTCCAGCGGCGCATCCCGTTGGGCATTTTCGTCCATCATGCGCGCGATCAGTTCTGGATCAAGCGATCCCCAGTTCACGCCGATACGCACCGGCTTGTCAAATTTGATGGCAGTCTGAATCATTGCCCCGAACTGGTCATCGCGCTTGCTGCCCTGGCCGACGTTACCCGGATTAATACGCAGTTTCGCCAGCGCAATTGCGCAATCCGGCACCTCGGTTAACAGCTTGTGACCATTAAAATGAAAATCGCCCACAAGGGGAACATTGACACCCATCGCGTCGAGTTCTGCGCGAATCTTCGGCACAGCGCGCGCGGCTTCAAGTGTGTTGACGGTAATACGAACCACTTCCGACCCGGCACGCGCAAGCGCTGCTACCTGCGCGACAGTGGCGGCGATATCTTCGGTATCGGTATTGGTCATAGACTGCACCAGGATAGGCGCACCACCCCCAACGAGGACGTGGCCAATTTTGACCTGCCGCGATGCGCGGCGCTGGATACGAACAATTGCTGAAGACACGATTTACTCCGAAAAAATCACGGTCATTGTCAAACGGTTGCGATTAAATGGGTGCGACTATCTGACGGTTAATCGCGCCACGGAAG
>JAJAYN010000441.1 GCA_026786225.1 Burkholderiales bacterium
CAATCCTCGGTGGCGCGGACTTGCGCCATGCGCGGCGCGTTATCGAGCAACGCCATTTCACCAAAACATTGCCCCACGCCCAGCTCGGCAATCATGCCCTCGACCGGCTTGCCCTGGCGACAGATCAAGACTTTGCCGCGCAGGATGAAGTAGATCGCCTGCCCTTCCTCGCCTTCGTCAAAAATGACTTCGTCTTTCAGGTAGGTGCGATGGTGCAGCAGGCCACGGATGGTGCGCAGCTCACCGGTGGCAATCTCGCTGAATAACGAGATGCTACGCAGGGTCGCCAGTTGCGGTGATTCGAACTTGCCGGTCAAAGAACGCAGCATCTTGGGCCTCTTCTAGTGAGGGCTTCATTTTAGCAATTTTTACGCCGTGGATAGCCCCTTAAACGGGGGCTGGCGGGTTGATATGGGAACTGCGATGTGTCACTGTTCGGCTTTAATTTTGCAGGTTCCGCGCAATGAAATCCTTTAGCGCTGCTGTGGCGTCCGCGATAACACTTCTTATGCCCATGCTCGTGCCGTTGCTGGCAGCGAGCGCGAGTACGGCGCAGCCGACAACACCCATAGCCCCTATCTCCCCCATACCTCCGGCACAAAAGCTGTATGACCCCACTCAGCCGCCCATAAGTTCTGCGCCGGCCATCGTGATCCCGACCGGCCAGATAATGCCGGTCAAGCCGATGGCGGATATCGTGCGGTCCGACAAAGGCAAAGCGTTTATCTGGGAAATAAAGTCAAAAACCGGCGTGGCGTACTTGTTCGGCACCATCCACGTCGGCAAACGCACGTTCTATCCCTTGCCGTCTGTTGTCGAAGCGGCGTTCAAGCAATCGCAGCGCCTGGTGGTGGAAGCCGACATCTCCAATAGCGATGGTCTGGGGGACATCGGGTCGGTCATCAATTACAAGGCACCAGATAGCCTCGACAAACACATCCCCATGCCGCTGTTTGAGCGACTCAAGATTCAACTGACACGACTCAATATCCCGCTCGAAGCGGTAAAGCCGATGAAGCCGTTTCTTATCGGCGGTTTCCTCGCCGTCGCAGAATTTTCCAAGCTGGGCTACGACATGAATTTTGGTGTCGATGGTTATCTGATCAACAAGGCCAAGGAAGACAAGAAGCCGATCGTGGAGCTGGAGTCGCAGGCGGGGCAACTGAAGATGTTGAACGAGATGTCGCCAATCCTGCAGGAGGCCTTTCTCGAAAACGCGATCACCGCGCTGGAATCCGGCAAGGGGCCGGACCAGGTGACGGGCATGGTCAATGCGTGGCAATCTGGCGACGTGACCCTCATGGAGGAAGTCGCGAAGGGCGTGAACAAGGGCATGCGCATGACCGACCAGCTCGACGACGTGCTGGTGCACAGTCGCCACGCCGACATGATGAAGAAAATCGAAAATTACCTTGAGGGAAGTGTGCCGCATTTTATTGCCGTCGGCTCGCTGCACCTGGTCGGCCCGCGCGGACTGGTGGAAATGCTCAAGGCACGCGGCTACGAGGTGAAGCAGTTATGACATTACTAAAAGTGCGCAGCGGCGGGCAAATCCTCGTCGATCAACTGAAAATCCACGGTGCAGATTTGGCATTCTGCGTGCCCGGCGAAAGTTATCTGCCAGTACTCGATGCGCTATTTGAGCATCGCGACACAATAAAACTCATCACCTGTCGCCACGAGTCCGGTGCCGCCAATATGGCCGAAGCCTACGGCAAGCTGACCGGCAAGCCGGGCATATGTCTCGTTACGCGAGGGCCGGGTGCGACCAATGCTTCCATCGGCGTGCACACCGCATTTCAGGATTCGACACCGATGATTCTCTTCATCGGCCAGGTCGGCAACGATTTTGTCGAGCGTGAAGCGTTCCAGGAAATTGATTACCGGCGCATGTACGGGCAGATGGCCAAATGGGTCGCGCAGATCGACCGCGCAGACAGGGTCCCTGAATTTATCGCCCGCGCGCACCAGGTTGCGACCTCTGGACGCATGGGTCCGGTGGTGCTGGCGCTGCCGGAGGACATGCTTTCTGCGACCGCTGCCGTTGCCGATGCGCGCGCGTGGCAGCGCGTTGAGACTGCGCCGGGAGAGGCGGCGCTGGCGACGCTGTCGGGCATGTTATCCAAAGCAAAAAAACCATTTGTGATTGCCGGTGGCAGTGGCTGGAATGCTGAAGCCTGCGCAGATTTGCAGCGCTTTGCCGAGACCCAAAAAATTCCCATCGGTTGTGCCTTCCGTTTTCAGGATTTGTTCGACAACGCGCATCCCAACTACGCCGGTGATGTCGGCATCGGCATCAATCCCAAGCTGGCTGCCCGCATCAAAGCGGCTGACCTGGTGATCGCACTGGGTCCGCGACTGGGCGAAATGACGACCAGCGGCTACACGCTCATCGACCCCGCCCGCCCGGCGCAAACGGCGCAGAAGCTCGTGCACATCCTCGCCGGTGCGGAAGAGCTGGGCCGCGTCTACCAGGCCGACCTCATGATCAACGCCAACACGGCGGCGATGGCGAAAACACTGGCGGCGATGCCACGTGTGACGCAAGCGGGTG
Organism: Burkholderiales bacterium; assembly: GCA_026786225.1. GTDB lineage: Bacteria > Pseudomonadota > Gammaproteobacteria > Burkholderiales > Usitatibacteraceae > UKL13-2. The sequence continues at coordinate 2,555 of JAJAYN010000441.1, forward strand.
TGGAGGCGACGGTGGTGGAAGCCAATGCCGATTACCAAGCGTGGCAGGCGCAGAAAACCACCCCCGGTGCGGTGCAGATGTGGGACGTGATGCAACACCTCGAAAGTGTATTGCCGCCTGATGCGATTCTCACCAACGGCGCCGGCAACTACGCCACCTGGGTGCATCGCTTCCATCGCTATCGCGGCTTTCGCACGCAACTCGCACCCACGTCCGGCGCGATGGGCTATGGCGTGCCTGCAGCGGTCGCCGCCAAGGCCGTGCATCCTGATCGCGTCGTGGTCGCCTTCGCTGGAGACGGCTGTTTCCTCATGACCGGGCAAGAGCTGGCCACGGCGGTGCAATACCAGCTCAATGTAATTTTCATCGTTGTGAACAACAATATGTACGGCACCATCCGCATGCATCAGGAACGCGAATTCCCCGGCCATGTATATGGCACGGCGTTGGTCAATCCGGATTTCGCCGCTTATGCGCGCGCGTTCGGCGCAAGTGGAGAAGTGGTCGAGAACACGGCAGAATTTGCGCCAGCTTTTGCGCGTGCGATGAAGGCCGGAAAGCCCGCGTTGATCGAAATCAGAATTGACCCGGAAGCAATTTCGCCGAACACCACATTGCAGGCGATACGGGATGCGGCGCAGAAGGTGTAAAGAAGCGAAACTCTGTACCGGCGAGGTGTTTGGAAGCAAAAAGTCTGTGAATGCCCGCCAACACTGGAGTTTGTTGTTTTTTTGTGGAAATTGTCTTCTATATTGAGACCATGAGCCGGCGTCGTCCCGGTTACTGGGTGGCTCGCTAGTAGCTACTGCCTCACTGAGACTTATGACATTAAGCGGCGAATTGATGTTCTCGGGCTTGCTCTATCTTCTTTGTGTCGCAGTCACAGCGTGTTTGCACATGCGTGAAGCTCGTGACAGTCCAGAGAAGGGTATTCGCTATCGGGCGCTACCGCGTCGCTACAAAGCGTTGTGCTATTTTGGTGTATTGCCGCTGTTTGCTGCAATGCCGATCTTTGAGGGATCATTTTTGCTCGCTATCGTTGCTTTCGCTGCCACGGAGGGCCTTTGCGTCAGGTGGTACCGCCGCAATGGATTCCTTTGAGCGGCAGGAAAATTTCGGGTCACTATGACTCTGTCAATGCTTCAACATCGGACCCCATCAGATGAAACGATATGTTTTTGCCATCACACTTGCAGCCCTTCTTGCGAGCGTTGCCAACACTGCCACAGCCGACGAATTCACCGACAATCCCGGCGCACCCGCACTCAAAGATACACCACGAAAACCCGACGTGTCCAAAGGCAAAGCGCAGAAATATCGCACGCGAATCATCGAAGTAGCCGCGAAGGGGCCAAACTTCAACGGCCACATGCGCATTGCGTACTGGGGATGTGGCTCGAATTGCATAGAGTGGGCGATCATCAATTTAGTGAAGGGATCGACTTGGTTCGCGCCCGCCGAGAGTGTTTCCTGCGGGGGTTTGTCTGAGCCGGTCAATGCCAAGATTCCGGATTGGTTCGAGGCACGAGTGGAGAGCCGCCTGTTCTTTATTCACGAATGTTCATCGTCCGGGAGCGGAACCCGGGTGTTTGACGTGCGCAAAGTCTATGTGTGGCAAGACGGTGGCGCGAAGTTACTGCGTAGCGAGCCGTTGACGTATTGATTCGACCGATACGCAACGTACTTTAATAGTCGCCCTGCCTACACCAATCCTCAACCATGAACATCAACATCGCGCCGCTCCGCATTGAAGACCACGCTCGCTGGATCGTCCTCGCGCGAGGCTACAAAACGTTTTACAAGACCGCGTTGCCGGATACCGAATACGATAAAGCGTGGCGGCGTCTGCTGGCGCAAGACGGCATGGTTGGTCTGGGCGCGACGCGGGATGAGCAGTTGCTTGGCATCGCGCACTATCTTTTTCACACCAGCGTGTGGGCACCAAGCGTTTGCTACCTGCAGGATTTGTTCGTCGATCCGCCTGCGCGCGGGAAGGGCATCGCACGTGCGTTGATCGAAGCTGTTGCCGCAAATGCGAAGGCGCGCGATGCCACACGTTTCTACTGGCTCACGCAGGAGCACAACGAGACCGGCCGCGCGCTGTACGACAAGGTCGCGAAGTTCAATGGCTTTATTCGCTACGACTTTCCGTTGGACTAGTTAATCCTAGAATCCGCAGGGCATTGACGACCGAAGCCGAAGCGCTGTCTAAACTGGCTGTCGAGTCAAAAGCTTACTGGAGTTATGCCGTTGAAGACATGGCGGTAAGATGTGGGCTGAATTCTTTCCCCGGCGCCCGCCTGATCCACGACCAACCGAAAGGAAAACCATGAACGACAATATTGGCAGCAACGTGCCGCCGCCACTCCCGCTCTCGCCCTCACCCCCTGAACCAAGCATGCATATCCCTGAGGCGCCGGTCGCAAATCAGGTGCCAAAGAAAGATCTCGAGATTACACACGTGATCTACGGCTTGATGGCGGCGGGCTATGTGACCGGCGGGCTCGGTACCCTGGCCGCCATCATACTCAATTACATCAAGCGCGATGACGTCAGGGGCACATGGCTTGAAGGCCATTTTTCGTGGCAGATACGCACGTTCTGGTGGGGAATGCTTTGGGCCGTGCTGAGCATGCTGCTGATGTTCGTCGTGATCGGCTTCTTCACGATCTTTATCGTCATCATCTGGCACATCTATCGCATCGCCAAGGGCTGGCTTCGCCTGAATGACGGCAAGCCGATAGAGTAAGTAGTCGGTACTGCGTTGTGGCCGGCACTGCGTTGTGGTCGGCACTGCGTCGTGGGCATCCCGCAAACATGAAACGCCATGTAGCGCGCGGCTTCACAGGAGAAAACGCCTGAAAACGCCCGCCAAATAAGGGGTTTACCGGTTTTCTCCTGTGAATAGAAAGGGGCCGCACTCCTGCGGCCCCCGGTGCTACTCACTCACTCACTCACTTCTAGGAAACAACTGCACTCTTATTGAGCCAATGGTTTCGATAAAGTTCCCCAATAATTATTTGTCCTACACACGACAAATATTATTGCGGGAACATTACTTTGCCGCGCTGGCCAGCTCTACCGCTTTGATGTAGTTAGCTTTCACTTTCTGCGCCCATTCTTCTTCTACTTTCGTTTTTTGCGCGGTGGCTGCCGCGTCTTTTTTGTCGGCTTTGAAGAGTGCCAGCAGGACTTTGTCTTTCGTCTGCGCATCCGTTACCGGGGATGTGAAGGTGAGCCTGCGGGCTTCGTCCAGTTGCGGGCTGGCTTTACC
>JAJAYN010000442.1 GCA_026786225.1 Burkholderiales bacterium
ATTCAAGCTGCCGTAATTCACGCCGGACAACTTCGTCGCGGGTACGGGAATTGCCCTGCACGTTTATTCGCCGCACATGTACGCGCCGACCCGGATCAACAAACATGGTGAACGACGCGGTCTTGTTTGCGCGATCAGGCTCGGGCACAGGATTGATGTTGGCAAAGGAGTAGCCATCGTTGCCGAGACGGTCGCTGATGCGCTTCACAGAGTCGACAATTTTTTGCCGGGAAAACGTTTCGCCGGATTTGAACAACAGCAACGAACGCATTTCCTCTTCGGTAATCTTGAGTTCACCCTGAAACTTGATATCGGCAATTTTGTATACCGGCCCCTCGGAAACATTGACCGTGATATAGATTTTTTCTTTGTCGGGCGTGATCGACACCTGAGTCGATTCGATGTTGAACTCAAGGTAGCCGCGATTGAGGTAATACGATTTCAGCTTTTCGAGGTCACCCGAAAGTTTTTGTTTGGAATACTGATCGTCTTTCGTGAACCAGCTAAACCAGCCGCCTGTGGTGAGTTCAAACTCTTTCAGCAGGGTGGACTCGGAAAACGCGGACGCACCGATGATATTGATGTCTACAATTCTGGAAACTTCGCCTTCGTCAATGGTAAAGGTAAGCGAAATGCGATTGCGTTCCAACGGCGTAACGGTTGTCGTTACCTTTGCCGAGTAAAAACCGCGGCTGGTGTACTGTCGCTTGATCTCTTTCTCGGCGCGATCGAGCAGCGAACGATCAAAAATCTTCGCTTCCGATAGACCTGTGGCCTTTAAGCCGTCTTTCAGGTTGTCCTTGGTAAACTCCTTGGCGCCGCTGATGTCGATCTGCGAAATGGCGGGCCGCTCAACCAGAAACACGATCAGCACGTCATTTTCAACTTCGAGTCGGACATCCGAATAAAACCCGGTCGCATAAAGCGCCTTGATGGCGGCAGCGGCCTTGTCATCATCCATGCTTTCGCCCACCTTGATGGGCAGATAGCTAAACACCGTGCCGGCCTCAGTGCGCTGTGCACCTTCGACACGAATATCTTTGACCACAAATGGTTGGATAGCGAAAGCGGCGGTGGAGAAAAAAGCGGCAAGTAAAGCCGAAAGCAATTTTGGGGTATTTTTGAAGCGCATCAATTATCAGCCGGTGACGAGGCGGTGTATGTCGTTGTAGAAGGCAAAAGCCGTTAAGCCGAGCAGCAATGTAAGGCCGACCTGTTGGCCGATTTCCATCACTTTTTCCGAGACGGGACTGCCCTTGAGAATCTCGGCAATATAATACATCAACTGTCCCCCATCCAAGACGGGGATGGGCAGTAGATTGAGCACGCCGAGACTGATACTGATGAGTGCCAGAAACGTAACGTAAGGTATCCAGCCTAATTGCGCTGATTGCCCCGCATAATCGGCTATCGTAATGGGTCCGGAGAGATTTTTCCAGGAGACATCCCCCGTCAGCATCCTGCCCATCATCTTCAGGCTAAAGATCGACATATCCCAAACCTTCATCAATGCGCGGGGGATGGCATCGACTGGACCGTAACGCACGACGGTGCCAAGTTTTTCAACAATACTTCTGTCTACCCTCGGTTTTACACCAATCCGTCCAAATGTCTTGGCATTTTCCGTGATGGATTCGGGTGTCACGGTCAAATTCATTTGTACGCCTGCGCGCATGACCACGAGTTCGGTCAGCTGTCCGGGCCGGGTGGAGATTTGTGTGACCAATGTCTCCCATCGATCCGTCAGCTTGCCTTGTACGGCGAGTACATGGTCCCCCGGCCGCAATCCGGCACGACTCGCGGCACTGCCCGGCACGATCTCATCGAGCACCGGCAACACTTTCATGCGGTAGGCAGATACGCCCACTTTGGCAAGAAAGTCCTTGTCCAGATCGTCCTTGCCTATCGAATCCAGATTGAGGCGCTTTTGCTGGCGGTGCCCGGTTGATTCCTCGACTTCAATCGTAACATCGGCGCGCTTTACGGCAGCCTCAAGTAACGCGAGGCGTGCTTCGCTCCATGTTCTTACCGACTTGTCACCGACCTTGGTAACGAGGTCAAACTCGGCGAATCCGCCAGCCGCCGCCGGCGAGTTGGCTGCCGGTGCCGCAAGATACGGCTTGGTACCGGGCATGCCGGATACAAACAACGCCCAATACAGAAAAGCCGCCAGCATGAAGTTGGCTGCCGGTCCGGCGAGTACGATAAAAATGCGCTGCCAAACGGTTTTATTGTTGAAGGCGCGTGTCGTGTCGGCCGAATCCGCGCTGCCATCACGCTCATCCGCCATCTTCACATAGCCGCCTAACGGCAGCACGCCGATTACCCATTCGGTTTGATCGACACCGGCTTTCTTCAACCACAAAGGCCGACCAAAGCCAATTGAAAAACGCAGAATTTTCACATCGCACCAGCGCGCCGCCCAATAGTGACCAAGCTCATGGATGGTCACGAGGAGGCCAATGGCGAGGGCGAATGCGGCGATGGTAGTGAGAAACGAATAGAACGACATTGTCAGTACTGGTCTCGTGCGAAAAGGCTATGTGGCCGCTGTGCGTTGGAGGGAGAAACTCGTCATTCGTTCACGCGCCGCGTGGCGGGCGCCCGTATCGGCGTCAAGAATGTCAGCCAACGTTGTAGCAGTGGCAATCGTCGTGCTGCCGAGGACGTCTTCAATCACATGTGGAATATCAGTGAATCCAAGCGTGCCATTCAGGAATGCGTCGACAGCAACTTCATTGGCGGCATTGAGCACGGCCGGCGCGGTACCGCCGAGCCGCAGGGCATCGTATGCCAGTCGTACACACGGAAACCGCGCCGTATCCATCGCAACAAATTCGAGATTGCCCGCCTTGGCGAGGTCTAGCGCGCCTACACCAGCGTCAATACGATCAGGAAAACCCAACCCATAGGCTATCGGCGTGCGCATGTCCGGGTTACCCAACTGGGCGATTACCGAGCCGTCCAGATATTCAACCATCGAGTGGACGATACTTTGTGGATGCAATACGACTTCGATCATGTCTGCGGGCGCGTTGAACAACCAGTGTGCCTCGATTACTTCCAGGCCCTTGTTCATCATGGTCGCGGAGTCGACGGAAATTTTGCGCTCCATCACCCAATTTGGATGATTGCAAGCCTGGTCCGGCGTGACGCTGTGAAGCTCGCTCACAGGCCTGGTGCGAAACGGGCCACCGGACGCGGTGAGAATTATTTTTCGCACGCCAACATTGGATAGACCGGCGGCAAAGTGGCGCGGCAAGGACTGGAAGATCGCATTGTGTTCGCTATCAATTGGCAGCAGCGTGGCACCGTTATCGCGCACTGCATTCATGAAAATTCCTCCAGCCATCACCAGTGCTTCCTTGTTGGCAAGCAGTACGGTCTTGCCGGCACGCGCAGCCGCGAGCGACGACGACAAGCCAGCGGCCCCGACGATAGCCGCCATCACGACGTCGGTATTGACATGCGCCGCGATATCCGAGAGGGCGTTGTCGCCGGATAACACTTCCGTCTCACAACCACTGGCCTTCAACCGCTTGCGCAAAATCTCGGCGGGCAGCGCGTCGGGCAATGCCGCAAAACGCGGGCGAAATTTCTCGCATTGCAGTGCAAGCTCTTCTATTCGCGAACATGCAGAAAGCGCAAAAACACGAAAGCGATCAGGGTGCCTTGCGACGACATCCAGCGTATTGACGCCGATGGACCCTGTGGAGCCAAGTATTGTGACGCTTCGAAGGCTCATGGATTCATGCCCTCGCCAGCAACAGCAAGTACAGGCCAGCGACAGGTAACGTCGACGTCAATGCGTCGATACGATCGAGAATCCCGCCATGTCGAGGCAGCAAGTTGCTGGAGTCTTTCATCCCGGCACCGCGCTTCATCCACGATTCAAACAAGTCCCCAACGACTGACAACAGTGCGAGTACAACAAAGAAAGAAAATAGCACGACAAGATTTGACCGCAGTTCTTGCGCCCAAACATGGTTGCCAATAAAGCTGCTGGCCATGAGGCTTTGCCAAACAAAAAAATATGCGCCTACGCCGACGATACCGCCAATCGCGCCTTCGAGCGTTTTACCGGGACTGATTTCCGGCGCGAGTTTGTTTCTTCCAAACCGCTTGCCAACAAAATACGCGGCGGTATCGGCGACCCAGACGATTGCGGCGAATGTGAGCAACAGCCAGGGACTGATGTCGCGCAAAAACAGCAGCGCCAGCCAGGTTGGGAAAACCACAATCCAGCCGACGAGACCAAGAAACCAGCTAGCCTTTGGCCGCCATAATTTCAATAGCCAAATGGGTGCCGCAAACACCCAGAACGCTGTGGCGATCACAAATCCTGAGAACGCCAACTGGCTGAACGAAATGCCGAACAGTTGCCCGTGGTGATAGGCGTAGAACGTCAGTGCGGAAAATAGAAGCGATAGTCCCAGATAAGCCTTTGAACCGAACGCTGAAAAACGACAAAACCGGCCCCATTCCCAGCAGGCCAGAAACGCAACGCAAAACGTGAACACACCCCATGCCCAACCTGGGAAAAGGAATAGTGCGACATTCGTGATCGAAAAAATCACCAGCGCGGTAATGACGCGAGTCTTCAGCACGATGGCGGCCAGAGATTACGGCGTCGAGGCGAGAATCAAGCTAGGCCGCCGTGGCACTGGTAATGTGCCCGGCCGATGCCAGCTGCTCGCTGGTGCGACCGAAACGGCGCTCACGCCGCCGATAGGAATCAATGGCCTTCATGAGACTGACACGACCGAAGTCCGGCCAGAGTTCCTGGGTGAAATGGAATTCGGTATACGCGAGTTGCCAGAGGAGGAAATTGCTCACTCGCTCTTCGCCACCGGTACGGATGAAGAGATCCGGCTCGGGCGCATATGCCATGGACAGATGCTGCGCCAATTCTACTTCGCTTATTTTTTGAAACTCGTCTACTGGCGTGCCTTCTGGAGCATTTATGCCCTGTGAGGCGCGCGAATGCTGGAGTTTCTCCATTTGCGCTTTATTGGCAGCCTGCAAAATATCCCAGCGGCCACCGTAATTTGCCGCGACGGTCAACGTAAGTTTGGTGTGATCTTTGGTCAGCTCTTCCCCGCGCGCGATGAGCTCACGAATTCGTACATCGAACGGTGACAAATCGCCAATGACTTTGAAGCGCACCAGATTTTCGTGCAATTTTGCGACTTCATTCTCAAGCGCGCGCATAAATAATTGCATCAGTACCGACACCTCGTCAGCAGGTCGGCGCCAGTTTTCACTGGAGAACGCGAACAACGTCAAGTATTGAATGCCCAACTCACCGCAGGCGGTGACCGTTTCTCTCACCGCACTCACACCGCGTTTGTGTCCCGCCACGCGCGGCATAAAACGCTGCTTGGCCCAGCGGCCGTTACCATCCATGATGATCGCAACATGCCTCGGCATATCACCGACTTCAGGAATTGTCTGGGTGGAGCTCTTATGCATTTTCACGTGACAAGATGTTGTGTGGCGGCCTAGACCGACATCAACTCTTTTTCCTTTTCGGCAACGGCGTGATCGACATCCTTGATAATCCGGTCCGTCAGCTTTTGCACGTCTTCCTGCGCACGCTTTTCATCGTCCTCTGGGATCGCTTTTGCCTTGAGCGCGTCTTTGAGCGCGGTGTTGGCATCGCGGCGGATATTGCGAATGGCGACCTTCGCATGTTCGCCGTCGCTTTTCACGACTTTGGCGAGTTCCTTGCGCCGCTCTTCGGTCAGCGGTGGCATGGGCACACGTATTGCGTCGCCGGCGGAGGTGGGGTTGAGACCAAGGCCGGAGTCGCGAATGGCTTTTTCGATGTTTGCCGCAAGCTTCTTTTCCCACGGCTGGACAGTGATGGTACGCGCATCAGTCAATGTCACATTGGCGACCTGCTTCAAGCCCATCATCGTGCCGTAATAGTCCACTTGAATGTGGTCCAGCAGGCCGGTATGCGCGCGCCCCGTGCGCACCTTGGCCAGATCGTTCTTCAACGTATCCAGCGACTTGCCCATCTTTTGTTCGGATTGCTTTTTCAAGTCTGCAATGTTCATTCGCTTACTCCACAATAATGCGCCATGGCGTTTCTAAAAATTCAATTTTCTATGCGGGGCCAGGCGCGGGCATAAAATTCTGACGACGCATATGTTTGACATATCAGGAGAAATTTTATGTGGGCCACGACGCATCGCGACGAAAAGCGGGTTTTTAGAAATGCCATCAAGCGTGTACCAGTGTACCTTCATCTTCACCCATCACGACTCTTTTGAGCGCCCCCTGCTTGAAGATCGAAAACACATTGATCGGTAATTTCTGATCACGGCACAACGCGATGGCGGTGGCATCCATCACTTTCAAATTCTTGATCATGACCTCATCAAACGTAAGCTGATGATAGCGCGTCGCCGTTTTATCCGTCTTCGGGTCAGCCGTGTAAACACCATCGACCTTGGTCGCCTTCAGGACGATTTCGGCCTCCATTTCGCGACCGCGCAATGCCGCTGCCGTATCGGTCGTAAAGAAAGGATTGCCGGTGCCTGCCGCGAACACCACGACCTTGCCTTCTTCGAGGTAGCGCATGGTTTTGCCGCGAATATAGGGCTCGACCACCGGTTCGATATTGATGGCCGATTGTATGCGCGGCGTCAGGCCTGCTTTTGAAAGCGCGTCCTGCAATGCGAGCGAATTGATGACCGTGGCCAGCATGCCCATGTAGTCGGCAGTTGCACGGTCCATCCCGGCGGCGCTTGTGGACACACCGCGAAAAATATTGCCCCCGCCGATGACGATGCCCATCGCCACCCCCATATCGGAAACTTCCTTGATCTCCCCGACGATGCGCTCGATGGTCGGCCGGTTGATGCCGAACGCGTCATCACCCATCAACGCTTCGCCGGACAACTTGAGGAGGATACGTTGATACTTGGGTTTCATCATGGCTCTTGTCCGGGTTTTCCCCTCTCCCGTTCAACGCAAGACATGCATCATTCGGGCTGAAGGTGCGGTAACGCTTCAAAAGTCTGAACGCAGATTATGTCTGCAATCAGGCAAAAATTAACCGGTGAAACTAAACGGGGAAGCCACCGTGTCGCATTTCTCCCCTTCCCCTCCGGGAGGAGGCCAGGGTGACGGAGCGCTACCTCAACACATCAACTCGCGGTCACAACCCGCTTCCCCAAAAACAATACTTATCTTGCTGCTGCCGCTGCGGCTTCGGCGACTTCGGCCGCAAAGTCGGTAACCTTCTTTTCAATGCCTTCGCCGACCACATACAGAGAGAATTCATTGACTGCCGCGCCTTTGGATTTCATCAACGCCTCAATGGTCAGCTTGTCGTCCTTTACGAAGGGTTGCGAAAGCAACGCGACTTCTTTCATGAATTTCGCCGCAGATCCTTCCACCATCTTGGCGACGATTTCTGCAGGCTTTCCGGATTCCGCCGCCTTTTGACGCGCGATTTCGCGCTCTTTTTCAACAAGGTTGGCGGGCACGTCGGCCATTGAAAGCGCGACAGGTTTGGACGCTGCGATATGCATGGCGACGTCTTTTGCGAGCGTCGCGTCGCCGCCGGTGATGTCAACCAGCACGCCGACTTTGGAGCCGCCATGAATGTAGTTGTTCAATGCGCCCTTTGCGGGAACGCGCACAAAGCGACGAATGGAAATGTTCTCACCGATCTTGCCAACCAATGCTTTGCGGGTTTCTTCAACGCTGGTCCCGGCAATCGACATTGCCGAAAGCGCCGCGACGTCGACCGGATTCTGCGTAGCCACCATTTCGGCGAGCTTCGCCGACAACGCAAGAAAGTCATCGTTCTTGGCCACGAAGTCGGTTTCGCAATTCACTTCGACCATCGCACCCAGTTTTTGGTCAGCCGAAATGTGGATCGCAACCACGCCCTCGGCAGCCACGCGACTGGCAGCTTTGCTGGCCTTGTTTCCCAGCTTTACGCGCAGAATTTCTTCTGCTTTCTCCGGGTCGCCACCGGCCTCAGTAAGAGCACGTTTGCATTCCATCATTGGTGCGTCTGTTTTTTCGCGCAGTTCCTTCACCATTGCTGCCGTAATCTCTGCCATTTCCATTTCCTATTCTGTTCTGTTAACTGCGGTCGTCAGCCAAAGCACGGCGACCTGATAATTTCTTGAACTTCCGCAACTTAAAAAAAAGGGGCCGGAGCCCCTTTTTTCCGATTTCAAAACTTACTTCGCTTCTTCCTCGGTGACTTCGACCAATTCACCGCCGGGCGCGATCATTTCCTGAATCACTGCGCTCTTGCCTTCGAGGATGGCATCAGCCACGCCACGTGCATACAAGCGGATGGCACGGGTAGAGTCGTCATTGCCCGGAATCACGTAATCAACGCCATCAAGCGAGTTATTGGTATCGACCACACCGATAATTGGCACGCCGAGTTTCCGTGCTTCGGTCACGGCAATCTTGTGATAGCCGACATCGATTACAAAAATTGCGTCTGGCACACCGCCCATGTCCTTGATACCGCCCATCGAGCGCTGGAGTTTTTCCATTTCGCGGGAGAACATCAGCGCTTCTTTTTTGGACAGCTTTTCAAGCGTACCGTCTTCAGCGATGGCTTCGAGTTCTTTCAGGCGCTTGATGGAGCCTTTCACCGTCTTGTAGTTGGTCAGCATGCCGCCGAGCCAGCGAAAATCGACGTAAGGCATACCGGCGCGCTGCGCTTCTTCCAATACGATTTCGCGGGCCTGGCGCTTGGTGCCGACGAACAGGATGGTGCCTTTGTTCGATGCCA
>JAJAYN010000443.1 GCA_026786225.1 Burkholderiales bacterium
AACGAGGCCACCACCATGAACAGTGCATTGAGAATGTTATTGGCCGCGATAATGCGTGCGCGGAAGGCTTTGTCGGTACGCGCCTGCATCAGGGCATATAGCGGCACGCTGTAAAAACCCGAAAACATGGCCAGCAAGAAAAGGTCGGCCATGATGCGCCAGTTTTTACTGACACTGATGAAGTCGGCCGCGCCAATCAGTGGCCCGACCGCGATGCCCCTGGACGCAAAGTAAAGGTCGACAGCAAATATCGTCATGCCGATTGCACCAAATGGAACCAGGCCAATTTCGACACGGTGACCAGACATTTTTTCGCACAACACCGAGCCCAGCCCGATACCGACCGAGAACGTTGCCAGCAACAACGTGACCACCTGTTCATTGCCGGACAACACCTCCTTTGCAAATCCTGTGAATGAGGTGAGAAAGATGGAACCAAAGAACCACAACCAGGAAATGCCGATCATCGACAGGAACACGACACGGTTCTGGTTGGCGATTTTGAGATTGGTCCAGGTCTCGGTAACTGGGTTCCAGTTGATCTTGAGTTCGGGTGCCGGGGCAGGCGAAGCCGGGATAAAGCCTGCCGCGATGCGGCCGGCGACTGCAATGACAATGGACGCCACCGCGACGTAGGTCGGGCCCGCGCCGGGGATGGCCACCAGCGCGCCGCCAAGCATGGTCCCCAGCAGGATGGCAACAAATGTACCCATCTCAACTAATCCGTTACCGCCCGTTAGCTCCGTTTCGCGCAGGTGTTGTGGCAGGTACGCAAATTTCGCTGGGCCAAATAACGTTGAATGGCAGCCCATCAAAAATACACCGATGTAGAGCGCTGCAGGAAGCTTCCATATGAAGCCGGCCGCGATCACCAACATAAAGCCGATTTCCAGATTCTTCACCAGCCTGGAGATCGCCGCCTTGTCGTATTTGTCCGCAAGCTGCCCGGAGGTCGCCGAGAACAGCACAAACGGCAGAATGAACAAGCCACCAATGACCGGCCCGGCGAGTTTGGCGTCCAGTCCACCCCACTCTGCCGCATGGAATGTGGCCAGTACGGTAAAGGCGAATTTGAAAATGTTGTCGTTGCCTGCGCCCAGAAACTGCGTCCAAAAAAATGGTGCAAATCGACGCTGGCCGAGGAGATCGAACTGGCTGGGAGACTGTGTACTCATGGATCGTTGCCCTTGTTTCTATTTCGCGCGGCGAAACACGCGTGCTGTTTCAAATACATCCTGACCGAATTTCAAACCATCTATCTGCAAATGACGCTTGAGCAGGAAATCAAACAGCAGCGGATTTCCCTCCCGCACCCTTTTTAGGTGCTCGCCAACTTCCGCCTTTAACCAATCCTTCTCCACAAAAGCGTCTACCGAGAACAGCGGAAAAACACCAGGCAGCGGATAGTCCGAACCATTCAGCAGACGCCCAGCCCATTCGCGATGTTTCAAAATCGGCTCAAGATAGGCAAATCGATTGGTTTGCGGCAGTGCAGAAATGTCGCCGAACAACCTCCCCTCAAAGTCGCGCGTGGCCATCAAACGTTCGAATAGTTTGAAGCACTCTACTTCAGAAGCATTACTACCTTTGTCCAGATCGATGTCCCGCCCCATGCTCGCACAGTGCGCCACGACTACTCGTACGCCACGCTCGAGCGGACGACGCAGCTTCAGCACATTACCAAAAGCGGGCCGGTGCGCGCCTTCGACTGCGCGCTCCTCTCCACCGTGCGTGATGAGCGGTATCTCGTGCTTGGCCATCGCGTCATAAAAGCGATCACACAATGGCGAGGCTGGATCGATGCCCATCGCCGGTGGCAGCCACTTCACGGCCAACGCGCCTTGCATCACTACCTTGGCGAGGGCTCCAGCAGCGTCTTCGCGATAAGGGTGGATCGACGCCACCCAACCTAACCGCGACGCATGCCGTGCTGAAATTTCGCTCGCATACGTATTCGGCAGAAAAAACGCCGAGCGGTCTGGTTGCACTTTGCCCGCCTCGTTGTGGGTACGGTCAAAGGCCATCACCATCGCCCGATAGCCATCCGGAAAGTCGGCCAGAAGCGCTTGCAGCCTGAGCAGATAGTCACGATCAACATTCTTCAGCGCAGGATCAACACATGACGCATTCAGGTAAAAGCGATACTGCGCATACATCTTCAGTCGCCATACTGACTGCATTTTTGGCGACACCCAGGCACCACCGCCAGACTCACCTAGCCCCAGCAAATGCACATGACAATCCCACACATCTCCTGCATTGAGACCTTCAAATGCCGCAAGGGTGAGTGGGTGGTTGCGCAATTCGTTGCTTAGCTTGCCGCAAGGATTAAAAACTGTTGTGCCTGCATCCAGACGCAACGCTGATGCAGGCATGGCAAATCCAGCGATAGATGCCGCCGCAGCTGTTAGGAAAGTTCTTCTTCTCATAGGAATCCCTTTATTCCGTGCGTTGCGCTGTCGATAACAACGCATACATTTTCATAACCAAATATTTCGACATATTCAGGCAAATTTTTTTATTGCGACTTCATGTAATCCATCACCGCGGTCAGTGATTCCTTGATCTGCTTCTTGTTCAGCCAGAAATAAACTTCCTTGCCGATTTTTTCGCTGTCCAGCACACCCGCTTCGCGCAGGATCTTCAAATGGTGCGATACGGCCGACCTGGAGAGCGTGGAGACCTCGACGATTTGCCCAACGTTCAAACGCTCTCCGGGTTCGAAGGTCAACAGGATTCGCTGACGGTGTTCGTCGCCGAGAGCGGAAAATACCAGCGAAACGTTTTTCCACGCATCGGGGATTGCCTTGGTGTAATCTGAGTTCATAACCATATGATTAGTTATATCGTTTCATTTGTCAAGCCCCTTTTTATGGTCAACACAAGCGCATTTTGCGCACCACCCGCAGGGAACTCACCCGGGCCACCGTGCTAAACTCTTTCGCAACGCAGCGGAGCAAAGCGCAACGTGCACACGATCCTGCATACTGAAAAACCAAAAAAATATCCCGGTTTCTGGAGCCTAAATGCCAACCCTAGATGACCTCAAAGCGGCCGCACTCGAATACCACCGCTACCCGGTCCCCGGCAAGATAGAAATCGCCGCCACCAAGCCGCTCGCCACCCAGCGCGATCTGGCGCTTGCCTATACGCCCGGCGTTGCAAAAGTCTGCGAAGCCATCGTCGAAAACCCTGCAGAAGCGCGCAACCTGACGGCGCGCGGTAATCTGGTCGGTGTCATTACCAACGGCACGGCGGTACTTGGCCTTGGTGCTATCGGTCCCTTGGCGGCAAAACCGGTGATGGAAGGCAAAGCGGTATTGTTCAAGAAATTCGCCGGTATCGATGTGTTTGATATCGAGGTCAACGAGCGCGACCCGGACAAACTGGTCGACATCATCGCCGCGCTGGAGCCAACCTTTGGTGGCATCAACCTGGAGGACATCAAGGCACCTGAGTGCTTTTATGTCGAAAAGAAGCTGCGCGAACGGATGAAGATTCCGGTGTTCCACGATGACCAGCACGGTACGGCCATCATCGTCGGTGCCGCCATCGTCAATGGTCTCAAGGTGGTGGGTAAAGATATTGGACAGGTCAAGCTGGTTGCGTCCGGCGCCGGTGCCGCAGCACTGGCGTGCCTGGATATGCTGGTTGCACTCGGCATGAAAATGTCGCACATCTGGGTGACCGATATTGCCGGCGTCGTGTACCGTGGCCGCAAAGAAGAAATGGACCCGAACAAGGAACGTTACGCAAAGGACACCCCTGCCAGGACACTCGGTGAGGTGATCGACGGCGCGGATGTGTTCCTCGGACTGTCAGCAGGCGGCGTATTGAAACCGGAAATGGTCAAGCGCATGTTGGCCAAGCCGTTGATACTCGCGCTCGCCAACCCGACACCGGAAATACTGCCGGAAGAAATTCGCTCGGTGCGCGACGACGCCGTGATTGCGACCGGGCGCTCCGACTATCCCAATCAGGTAAACAACGTTCTTTGCTTTCCATTCATTTTCCGCGGTGCACTCGATGTCGGTGCCACCACCATCAATGAATCGATGAAGCTCGCCGCTGTCCACGCGATTGCCGAGCTGGCGCAGGCCGAACAGTCGGATATTGTCGCGATGGCTTATGGTGAAACCGCGGCAGGCTTTGGCAAGGACTATCTGATACCAAAACCGTTCGATCCGCGCCTGATTGCGAAGGTGGCGCCGGCGGTGGCGCGCGCAGCGATGGAAAGTGGCGTGGCGACGAGCCCGATCACCGATTGGCCTGCCTACATGCAGCGGCTGGATCAATTCGTTTATCACTCCGGTCTGATCATGAAGCACGTCTTCGCCAAGGCCAAGCAGGCACCCAAACGTATTGTCTACGCTGAGGGTGAGGAAGAGCGCGTATTGCGTGCGGTACAGATCGTTGTTGATGAAAAGCTGGCGCGGCCTATTCTGG
>JAJAYN010000444.1 GCA_026786225.1 Burkholderiales bacterium
ACCATGTTGTCCCACCAGCCGAGATTGTCGGGTTCGCTCTCATACGCCCCGGCGACGTGGTGCGAAGCGTTTAGCGCGTGACAAATCAGGATGGCGTTGGCTTTGTCTGCGTTGAGTGTGCCGTAGGTTTCATAGGCTAGATCGTAGGCGCGCAGGGTCGCACCGCTGGCCAGTGGCAGCGGTTGAGAAAAGTGCGCGAACTGCGGTGAAGCGATCATAAGCAGCAACGACAAGAGATGAAAAAAGCCCGATCCGCTTCGCGCTAATCGGGCTTCTTGAAACTGCAAATTCTCGATAGCCGCTTTAGCCGTATTTATTGGGAGTTAATCTTTCCCGGCGCCCGCAAGCTGATCGTCAAATCGGCGCACCACAGAAGTTACGCGAAGCGATACAGGTTGTCAACCCGGAAAAAATGCGCAGATCGCCATGTGGCGCGCCTTCCAAGCCACTTGTGTCTGGAGAGCCTCGCCAGCTCTAGACTTTACTGTTTATTCCACAACCTTTGAGGATCAACCGTACCAGTTGCTTCGTCGCGCGCTCGTAATCGGCACGCGTGAGTTTGGCCTTTCCTAGCACCGCACAAACCTGTGGCTGGAAATCCGCGTAGGTTTGCGTGGACGCCCAGATGGTAAAAAACAGATGGCGTGCGTCGACGTGGTCCATCAGCCCAAGTGTTGCCCAGTGTTCGATCACCTGCGATTTTTCGTCGACCAACGCTTTCAACTCGCGGCGCAAATAGCCACCGATCTGCGGTGCGCCATGCAGCATTTCATTGGCGAAAACGCGCGATGCGTCGGGATGCGTGGCCGTCAAGTGCATTTTGGCGCGAATGTACTCGGCGAGCGCCGTGGCAGGCGCTGCGTCGCGCCTTATGCCGTCGGTCTGCGCAAGCCAAAGGCTCAGGGTGTGGTCCAACACGGCACGATAAAGTGCGACCTTGGTACGAAAGTAGTAGTGCAGATTCGCTTTCGGCAGGTTTGCCGCTTCCGCGATTTCAGCCATGGTGGCACCAGAAAATCCGGCACGCGCAAACACCCGCTCTGCCGCGCGCAGGATGTCTGCGACGGCTGCATCGCGTATGTGTTCCTTGCGGCGCGGTGCGGCTGCAACTGCCGCGCCTGCGCGATGAGCGTTGCCGCGCAACGCGTCAGCGCGTGCCGAAAATTCGGTCACCCGCATCTCCCAGTCCCGGCACGATATAGCCGTGGTCGTTAAGTTTTTCGTCGAGTGCGGCAGTAGTGATGGTCACGTCTGGATGATGCTTGAGCATCGTCTGCACGCCTTCGGGTGCCGCCAGGAGGCAAACAAACTTGATGTTCGTCACCCCATGTTTTTTCAATTTGCTGATCGCCGCGGCGGCCGAATTGCCGGTGGCAAGCATCGGATCGACGACGATAACAAGCCGGTCGGCGATGTCTTCGGGTACCTTGAAGTAGTACTCTACCGGCTCCAGCGTTTCCGGATCACGGTACAGCCCGATATGCCCGACCCGCGCGGCCTGCAATAACTCCAGCATGCCGTCGAGCATGCCGTTGCCGGCGCGCAATATCGAAACGATGCATTGTTTTTTCCCGCTAATGACAGGCGAAGCGAATTCGGTGATGGGCGTGCGAATGTTGATGTTTTCAGTCGGCAGGTCACGCGTCACTTCGTAGCAAAGCATCTGGCTGATTTCCTTTACCAGACGGCGGAATCCTGCAGTGGAGGTTTCTTCGCGACGCAAAAACGTCAGCTTGTGTTGCACGAGGGGGTGATGGATTACGGTGAGATTCGGGAATTGCGCCTGCATCAGGTACTCCGGTTATGCCCTAAAAATAAAACTGTCTTTATCCGCTGGCACAGCCAACCACCAATCGAACATCTGGCACATCAGTGCGCGCCCACTCTACACCAGCGGGCCTTCGTCATGTAGATGTGTTCCTGCCGATGACGGCTCTGCGCGCACAGTAATTTCACATATCGTTCAGGGCTTGCAGGTCCGGCATCTAAATACCGCAATACCCGCTGTGCGCCCTGTCGCCGCGTCAAGCGTAGCGAAGGTCACACCCAGATTCTGCGCGCGGCTGCCCAGAAAGAGTCCGCTAATGGCATAGTTGTCGATGGTGCCGCTGGTGACATTACAGTTGGCACACGTCCACTGACCGCCGTTGCGAGGGCTCACCGCAAAACCGACCACGCCGGGACGCGCGAGCAGACTGGTGCCTGCCGGCACGGGCAGCGTAAAGGTCACGTTGCCGATCTTGTAGCTCACACCGCCACTGATGGTGCGCGCCAGAAAATCAACGTTGAACAGCCCACCGAGAAATTGGCCAGCCTGGCCGCTGCCGTCGGTCGGTCGCGTACTGCCGACCGGGTCGTATGCGGCCGCCGCTACGCCGATTGCGGCAACCGGCCGCGATAGCACATCCGGCGGTGTCAGCGCGCCAACGATGAAGTGGACGCCAGTGGGCGGCGTAAAGGTACTGCCATCAACGGTGACGGTGCTGCCTTGTGTCCAGCGGCCAAAGTAGATATTTCCGTCGCCCGCGACACGTCCACCATCAATGACGGGGGTGTTGTTTCGAGAACCCGTGATTTCGCCGCCAAGCAGACGGAATTTATCCACTGCATTGTCGGTAGGGTTTACGGTAATTGCAGTTCCGCCGCCACCGTCAGTGGTCGAGCGTGGCGCACTCGCGGTGCTGTAACTAACGCTCAACCCCAACCCCGGGCCCAGAACGGCGACGTTGCCACTGGAGTCACGCAGATCGGTCACGTTGATATTGCCGTTCTGGCCCAGCAGGGCGACGGCCGACATCGTATTGACGGCATTGCGGTTGCCGGGACTGTCGTTCCTGGCGTCAGGTCGCGCTTGCATCGCGCCTCGCGGGCCCCGGTCATCGCCGTCGCGATCATCGCGACCGTCGGCACGGTTGGGCTCCCTCGCCTGATTCTGCCGCGCGTCGCGCCGCGCGCGTGCATCGAGCCGGTCGCGCAGGAAGCCGGGTCGGCCGAGCAACAGTTGTGGCAACGTGTTCGCATCGGCCACGAAGAAGTATTCGTCAAGTCCAAACTCGCGTTCGCCAGCAGTGTTGGCGAGTGCCACACGCCCTTCGAGCACACCGCCATAGGTCCCGTCTGCTGCCAGGGTGCCATCGTTGTTGTTGCAATCCTGCTGGCACACAACCAGCGTGTAGTGCGTACCGCGAATACCTACCGTTGCAGACTGCGCACGCATACGGTAGCCGTCGCGATTGGTCCGGCCGATGACACCTGTGACCGTTCGCAAACCACCGCGCAACAGGCTGAAAACGGCTTTTGAAAGCGATGAGGCGTTGTCGGATTCGAAGGCGTACTCATCGATGCGAAAAACCGACTTGGACCGCAACGCGACGACGGCCGAGTCGGTGAAGCCGATCTGTGCGCTGCTCATTTCTCCAGCCCGCACGGTGTCGCCGACAAATACTTCTGCGCCCGTGACAAGCATGACATCGCGGCCACCGCGCTGCACGGTCACATCGCCAACAGCAATCAACAAGCGCCCAACCGGTTGCGCCTGCGCGACTGCACATACAACGCCGAGAAAGAGGGCCAACCAGAATTTCGATTTCAATTTCATGCGGGCTCCTAGCGGAAATCGTAACGAAGCTTGAATTGACCGATTCGTCGCTTGTACTCATAAAGCGGCAAATTTGATTTGTTATGCGAAACCAGATATTCGCCCCGGACCGACCACTGTGGCATGAACACATAGTTCACCGACAAATCGTAAGCGATGTACTCGTCCCGGCGCTTCACCGACAGGAGCGGGTCTTCGGCCAGGTAATTGCTTTTGAGATACGTGGCGGCAGCCCCGATGGTCCAGGATGAAAGTGGTGAAATGTTTACGCCGAAGCGTCCCCCCCACAAATTTCGCGACAATGCCTCAAAGCCTTCGCGCGTCAACTCTTCGCGTGCCACTGACAAATTTGAATCCAACTCTATGCGTATGAAGCCGCTGAACTGGTGCCGATAGCCGCCTTGCAGGGAGGTGTAATCTGCATTGCGAATCGCGTTGTCAGCTTCATAGCCAAACTTCGCTATCTGCGTTCCCAGTGTCAGCACACCGGCATTGCCGATCTGGCGGCCGTAGTCAGCACCCAGTGACCAAGTATCGCGATAACGCGCATTGTCGAGCGTTTGCGTGGTCTTGCCCATGGTGAATTTGTAAAGCGATTGGCCCTGGCTGAACGTGAACCCGGCCGCACCGGAATACGTATTCTGGTCGTAGGTATTCGCCACCCGATACTGCTTGAGGTCGGCTGCGATCTGTGCAAATACACTCCAGCGCGGACGTACGGGTACTGACACGCGTCCGGCCAGAGCGACATTGCTAAAACGGTCCCCCGTCGCAACGGCGGTGTCGGCGAGCGTGATGTCACCAAAGACAGGCAACGTGATATTGGGGTCGGAAACGCCCGATTGCACATTGCTGTCGCGGCCACCACCGAGTTCGATGCTGAATGTATAAGTCGTTTTGTACCGCGCTTCGCGTGCGGCGATGGCAGTCAAGTATTCGCGAACCACCTTGACGATATCGGCCGGCGGATTTGTGGCCAGCGTCGCTTCAAATTCATCGCGTGCACGATCGTCGTCGCTCAATAAAAAGTAACCTCGCGCCAGCTCCAGGCGCGCTGTTTGGCTATCCGGAAAATTGAGCAGATAACGTTCCAGCGCAAGCACGCCTTCAGACGCCTTGCCGCTGTTGATGGCGGCCACACCGAAGTAAAAATCAAACGGCGGGTTGCCGAGCTCACCCGGCGTTGTTTTGGCGACGCGGTAGGCCTCGTCGTGTTTGGCTTGTTCCAGCAGCTTGCGCAGGTCATCTGCCGGCGCGGCAAACAAAACTGGTGTGCACAGCATCGCAAGTACGCCGAACAATATGCCTGAACGTTGCCGCCGCAAGGCAAGCAGGAACGAGTGCATCATATTCTCCCCTCGCGGGTTGACGCCCGCTCTTGAGCAAAGCTTAACCGGAAATCTGTCTGGATGTCACGTGCCGACGTTTCGGCGGGTCGCTTTTAACTATTTCAAGTCTGACTCGTAGTACGGCAGCAGACAAACAAGGGGTTGAACAGACTCAAGATTCACCGTAGGCTAATATCCAGCACCGGCGCGGCTTGCGGGCGTGCTCACCGCAAACGACGCGCCAATGCTTGTGTTTGGCGATCGGGTCATTGCTCAATTTCTTTACGCCAAATCGCCTCAGACTTGTTCGCTATCACCGCCCAACAGGAGATTTCCATGGAGCTTAACGAAGATCGCATTGACCAATCCGCATTGGCACTGTTGTATTTGGGACTTCACCAGGGTAACAGGGCGTGGAAGTCGTTCGACTGGGACGTCATGGCGCGCTTGCACGAGAAAGGTTTCATCAGTAACCCAATGGGCAAGGCCAAGTCAGTGGAGTTTACGGAGGTGGGTCTTCGTGAATCTGAGCGGCTGCTGGTTGCGCTGTTTGGGCGCACCGGCAAATGAGGTAGTGATGCAGTGAAAGATTCAGCAGGCAGAATCGCTTCACTTGATTGCCCCTAGAATCCGCAACACAAATCTGCGGCAGATAGCATCGTCGCCGAGCTCACCACTAAATAGTGGAAACGCTTGCAGCGTTTACCTGAGGGAGCGTATTTCTGTATATCCATAGGCAGAGCAAAAGTATGTCTTCCCGAACCATTTCCAATTGGGATTCAAGCCTCGCCCTCCAGCTTCCTGCTGCTTTTGCGAGGCAGATGCACCTTGAGGAAGG
>JAJAYN010000445.1 GCA_026786225.1 Burkholderiales bacterium
CGCTTGGCCTGGTCTTGTTCCTGATTACGCTCATCGTATTGACGCTGGCCAAATTGATGCTTGCGCAGCTAGCCAAACGGGAAGGAGCCCGCACATGAATGCGGTCTATCGCAAGCGCCTATTCGTCAATCGCCTGTCGCTGGTGCTGGCGCTCTGCGCCATGGCTATTGGGATGGCGTTTCTTGCCTGGATTTTGTCTGTCCTGGTTTTCCGTGGTATTTCCGGCATCAATATTGCCGTGTTCACCGAAATGACGCCCTCGCCCACCGGCACGGGCGGCCTCGCCAACGCGATTTTCGGCAGCTTGATGATGGTCGGATTCGCGACCGTCATCGCCACACCCATTGGCATTCTTGCCGGGATTTATCTGGCCGAATTCGGCAATCGCGGCTGGGTAGGCCCCACCACGCGATTCATCAACGACATTTTGCTTTCAGCACCTTCGATCATCATCGGGCTTTTCATCTATACGATTTACGTGGCGCCAGTGCGGCATTTTTCGGCCTGGGCAGGCACGCTGGCGCTCTCGCTGCTCGCCATTCCGGTGGTCGTGCGCACCACCGAAAATATGTTGAGGCTTGTACCTGCCAGCTTGCGCGAAGCCGCGACTGCACTCGGCGCACCGCAGTGGAAAGTCATCATGTCGGTGGCACTTCGTGCGGTCAGCGCCGGTGTCCTCACCGGCGTACTGCTGGCGGTTGCGCGCATCAGCGGTGAGACGGCGCCACTCCTGTTCACGGCACTCAATAATCAATTCTGGTCTGCGGACATGAATGCACCCATGGCGAATTTGCCGGTGGTCATTTTCCAGTACGCGATGAGTCCTTTTGAAAACTGGCAATCGCTTGCCTGGGCAGGCGCACTCCTGATCACTGTTTTTGTTCTGACTCTCAATATTCTCGCCCGCACCATCTTCAGGCAGCGAATCTAGTTACACAACACTGCACTGTATCCCTTACCGAAAAAACGAGAACAACATGAATGCTGTCCTACAACCAGCCATCGAACCAACAACGC
This sequence comes from Burkholderiales bacterium, assembly GCA_026786225.1. GTDB lineage: Bacteria > Pseudomonadota > Gammaproteobacteria > Burkholderiales > Usitatibacteraceae > UKL13-2. The sequence continues at coordinate 1,018 of JAJAYN010000445.1, forward strand.
CCAACGTAAAAATTGCTGTGAGGAATCTGCAATTCTTCTACGGCAGCTTTCAGGCCCTAAAAAATATCAACCTCGACATCCTTGAGCGCCGTATCACCGCCTTCATTGGTCCCTCCGGCTGCGGCAAGTCGACGCTGCTACGCACGCTTAATCGCATGTACGACCTCTATCCCGGACAGCGTGCAGAGGGCGAAATCATGATGAACGGCAAGAACGTCCTCGCCAAGGATCAGGACCTTAATTTGCTGCGCGCCAAAGTCGGCATGGTGTTTCAGAAGCCGACACCGTTCCCGATGTCGATATACGACAATATTGCCTTTGGCGTGAAGCTCTACGAATCACTCACCAAGGCAGAGATGGACGAACGTGTCGAGTGGGCACTGAAGAAAGCCGCAATCTGGGATGAAGCAAAGGACAAGCTAAAGCAAAGCGGCCTGTCGCTATCTGGTGGCCAACAACAACGCTTGTGTATCGCTCGCGCAGTAGCAGTCCGCCCGGAAGTGGTTCTGCTCGATGAACCTACTTCCGCGCTCGATCCGATTTCGACAGCAAAGATCGAGGAGCTGCTACACGAGTTGAAAGAGGATTACACCATCGCCATCGTTACCCACAACATGCAGCAGGCTGCGCGTGTATCTGATTTCACCGCATACATGTACATCGGTGAACTGGTTGAATATGGCGTGACCAATGAACTGTTCATCAAGCCAAAGAAGAAAGAAACAGAGGATTACATTACGGGGCGGTTCGGATAGTACGTCGTAACTGCCGCCCCCTCAGCATACGCGCAGACAAGAAACCCGGGTAAGCAAACAGCTTCCCGGGTTTTTGCCTTTTGGCTGCGCACAACTGTCGCATCTGCGTCACTGATATGCAATCTTGGGCACGTATAAATGGGGTTGACTTAACCTACAACCCCTGAAAAACCCATGCCTAAACTCCATATCAAAACGCAACTTATCGCTGCCGCGTTATTTATCTCGGCATCCCTCATTCCATTCACATCAACTTGCGCAGCCGACATTCGCGTTGGCGTCGTACTTGATCAAAACGGCGTGAATGCCGATACCGGGCGCGACTACATTGCAGGCGCCAGAACCTGGTTCGATCACATCAATGCCAGTGGTGGTGTCAACGGGCGACGCATTCAAGTGATCGTGAAAGATGACGAGGGCGTCGCGGCCAATGCCGTGAAATTGACTCGCGAACTTATTGACGGGGACAAGGTGGAAGCGCTGTTCGGATATGTTGGCGATGAATCGCTGAGTGCTGTATCCACCGACGTCCGTTTTAGTGCATCAAGGACGGTTCTCTTTGCGCCACTATCGGGCGCGGAAATCGGAACGGCTGCAGATTCCATCATTTTTCTGCGCCCGACTTACAAGGAGGAAGTGCGCCACGCAATACGCCACTTCGGCCAACTCTCTGTGTCAAAGTTTGCGGTGGTCTACATGGACAACAGCTTTGGCAGGGGTATTAACACCGAGGTCCGGACTCAACTAAACGCGGAGGGCAACAAACCAATCGCAGAGATTGCAATTCCGTTAGCGCTCACTGGCCTGCCCGCTTTAGCACGCAAGGCGCTGGACCAAAAACCCCAGGTGATCGTGATCACCGCAGATACAATTGCAACCGCCGAATTTGTGAAACAGGTACGTAGCCTGGACATCAACGCGCAGATAGTCACGCTTTCCACGGTAAACCATCGGACCTTGATGGAACTTGCCAAGAAGGACTTTGCGACGGGGACAATGATTACCCAGCTTGTGCCCAATCCCTTGTCCCGCGTCACGAAACTCCAGAACGAGCACCTCACACTGATGGCAAAGTACCGCGATGAACCGCCATCGCACCTGACGCTTGAAGGGTTTCTGGCTGCAAAGGCGTTCGTCAAACTGCTTGAGCGCGCCGGCCGCGACCTTAATCGCGCTTCAATATCCGCTGCAGTTACTGGTAGCCCCCGTTTCGACCTTGACGGCATGAGCGTCTCGTTCGGTGGAAAGAGCGGCCGGGGATCACAGTTCGTCGATATTGCTTTTCTGCGTAAATCCGGGACGATGCTGCAG
>JAJAYN010000446.1 GCA_026786225.1 Burkholderiales bacterium
GGTGCGCTTGTTTGCCAGCCCCCAGCCCGTAGCGAGCGCTAGCGGTAACCTGCACACTACGGACGACGCACCATTCACGCGCCGCATTTCCAGAATATTTGCACGCCGACCTGGTATGCACTGATGACACAGGCAACCTGGTACATGGTGTCTCACCCATGAATTCGCTTGAATGCGGCCTGTATTTGCGCGTCGAGCAAATGGAGAATGGCCCGAAGCCTCTTCCATTACAAAGCGGATTTTCGCGCGGTAAGGCGTATCGCGCCCTGGGGTTGTATAACCCTTCGGAAACGAGCGACGCTTATTTTGTACTTTCGAACGACCGTGACGAGGTGTGGTTCATCTGTAACCGTCATCTGCGAACACACGCACTATTGGCCGATGAAACGTGTTTTCACTTTGCACTAAGAGACCATTTGATGGAAGCCGTCGGCTAGTGGGCGCCGAAGCACTTATAGGTACCAATAATATGGTGGCAGGTCAGGGCACGCATCTTCTCGGCGAGTGGTATGGATGCGACTTTTCAGCGATAGCATTAAACGACGCGGAATCATTGCGCGCAACGTGCCTCGATGCAACGCGGACGGCGGGGCTGGAAATCGTTGGCGATGCGTTTCATCAATTCCAGCCACAGGGCGTAACGGGCACGGTGTTGCTGGCCGAATCACATCTGGCCATCCACACGTGGCCGGAAGCGGGGTTTGTCACCGTGGATGTTTATGTATGCAACTACCTGGAAGACAACACGCACAAGGCGATGGCGCTATATGGCGCACTGATCGGGCATTTCCAACCGGCTCAGGAGAATTTTGCGAAGGTCCTGCGCGGTCGTTCACACACCGATGGTTTGCGCGGCGGCGTACCCCGCCTTTTACGGTCCAACTGAAAAGCAGCATTCGATTAATACGCAAAGGAAACATAAAATGGCAAAATCCAAACAGCCCAAAATGGTCGCCGCCAATAAGACCGGCCTTGCAGCGTCGCCTTCAGGTGTCAACCGTTCCGAGCAGGCTGCAGCGGTGCTTGCGCAAGAGCCCGGCGACACGCTGACGACCAATCAGGGATTGCGCATCAGCGACAACCAGAATTCCTTGCGCGCGGGCACCCGCGGCCCCACGCTGCTCGAAGACCACATCCTGCGCGAAAAGATCATGCACTTCGATCACGAGCGCATCCCCGAACGCGTGGTGCACGCGCGCGGCGCGGGTGCCCACGGCGTGTTTGAAGTCTACAAATCGATGGCCAAAGTTACTAAGGCTGGCTTTTTGCAGGACCCCGCCGTAAAGACGCCGGTGTTCGTGCGCTTTTCCACCGTCGCAGGCTCGCGCGGCTCGGCCGATACCGCACGCGATGTGCGCGGATTTTCGGTCAGGTTCTACACCCCGGAAGGTAACTTCGATCTGGTGGGCAACAATATTCCGGTGTTCTTTATTCAGGATGCCATCAAGTTTCCAGATCTGATTCATTCGGTGAAGCCGGAACCGCACAATGAAATCCCGCAGGCCGCCTCGGCCCACGATACCTTCTGGGACTTCATTTCGATGGTGCCCGAAACCACCCATACGGTCATGTGGGCGATGTCAGACCGCGCCATTCCGCGTAGCTTTCAAATGATGGAAGGCTTCGGCGTGCACACCTTCCGTTTTGTCGATGAGGCTGGCAAGGCCAGCTTCGTCAAATTCCATTGGAAGCCGGTGCTGGGTGTGCATTCGCTCGTTTGGGACGAAGCGGTCAAGCTGGCTGGCAAAGATGCCGACTTCCATAGACGCGATTTATGGGAGGCGATCGATAAGGGCCAATACCCGGAATGGGAATTTGGTGTGCAAATCGTGCCTGAAGCAGACGAACACAAATTCGATTTCGATTTGCTCGATGCCACCAAGCTGATTCCCGAGTCACTGGTGCCGGTCAAGCTCATCGGCAAATTGACCTTGAACCGCAATACCGACAACTATTTTGCCGAGACCGAGCAGATCGCATTCCATCCGGGCCATCTGGTGCCGGGTATCGATTTCAGCAATGACCCTTTGTTGCAGGGGAGGTTGTTCTCTTACACCGACACGCAGCTTTCCCGCCTGGGCAGCGCGAATTTTCACGAGATCCCAATTAATCGCCCGCTCGCGCCAGTGGACAACAACCAGCGCGATGGTCACATGCGCCAGACAATCGTCAAGGGCCGGGTAAGTTACGAGCCTAATACGCTGGGCAGTGGGTGCCCCATGCAACGGCCTTGGGAACAAGGCGGCTTTGTGAGCCATCCCGAGACCATGGAAGGCGAGAAGCTTCGCATACGCAGTCCCTCATTTGCGGATCATTTTTCGCAGCCCGGCTTGTTTTGGCGCAGCCAGGTGCGGTGGGAGCAGGACCATATCGTTGCAGCATTCTGTTTCGAGTTGGGCAAAGTCACGGTTCCCGCAGTGCGCGAGCGCATGGTCGCGACGCTAAGCCAGGTGGACGTCGTCCTCGCGCAACGCGTCGCCGACGGCTTGGGAATGCCGGTGCCGCCGCCGCCGAAAGGCGCAGAGGACGTTCCTCACACAGACGAACCGAAGACGGACCGTGCGCTGAGCATGGCGGAATCTCACAAGGAATCCATCGTAGGCCGAACAATTGCCGTGCTGGCGGCACATGGCGTCGACGGAAAGGCCGTCGACGCCATGCGTGTGGCATTGGTAAACGCTGGCGCGACCATGAAATTGATCGCCCCAAATCTTGGCAAGATCAAAGCCGCAGGGGGAGAACAGATGGACGTCGACCATAGTTTTCCCACCGTCGGCTCCGTCCTGTTTGATGCAGTGTTTGCGCCAGGCGGCGAACAAAGTGTGACCGCACTGTGCGCCGATGCCAATGCCGTGCTGTTCGTGAAAGAAGCGTACAAACATGGCAAGGTGATCGCTGCCAGTGATGAGGGCCTCAAGCTGATCGCCAGAGCGGCCATGTCAGCGGGCGCGGCAGATGGAAAATTTCTTGGTCCGGGCGTTATTGCCGGGCTTGGGAAGGTCGTAAACACCAGTTTTATCAAAAGTGTCCTCGCCGCCGTTGCCATGCATCGATTTCCCGAGCGGCCTGATCTGGCAGACATCGTGGCATAGGTGTAGGTGCGAATGATGGCAATACTTCGCGTGGCAGCGCGTTTAGCGAAAGGAAAACTGACGTCGTGATCAAGTACCTCGCCGCCTATGTCGCGACACTATTGACCATGGCCGCACTGGATGCAATGTGGCTGGGTGTCATTGCCAAACCGATCTACCAGCAAGGCATCGGCCACCTGATGGCGGTGCGACCGAACCTTGCCATTGCCAGCTTGTTCTACGTGCTCTTTGCGCTGGGCCTGATGTGGTTTGCAGTGACACCTGACGGACACGGCACCGGATGGAGCAAGACGCTGCTGTCGGCCGCATTGTTCGGCTTCTTTGCTTACGCAACCTATGACCTGACCAACCTTTCGACGTTGCGAGACTGGCCCGTCGGCGTCTCGCTTCTCGATGTGGCGTGGGCACCCTGGTGAGTGCGGTTTCCGCCGGGGCTGGCAAATTCGTCCTCGATCATTTTGTGAGTGCCTGACAGCGGGCAACGCTGGACGTTGATCGGTACGGACCCACATCGTGAACCCTGACATCCCTGTCTATTGCTCGCGTTCCCACAATGCTAATGATTGACCTTGTGGGATGGGTGGGTGCTGTCGTTTTGCTATTGACGGTCGGCAGGCAGGTGTACACACAATGGAAGTCACGTAGCATTCAAGGCGTGTCGAGGTGGCTGTTTGTAGGCCAAATCACCGCATCGGTCGCTTTTGTCGCGTATAGCTGGGCGCTGCAAAACTGGGTTTTCGTGGTCACCAACGCATTCATGCTGGCCACAGCAATCGTGGGCCAGATTATCTACCTTCGCAATAAAGACAGGACGCCCCCCTCATCAGGTTCAGTAGGGGCGGGCGACGAGCAGCGTGGCGACTGAAGCCGTCCCTTTCAGTGAACAGCGCGCACCGCGAGGACCGCATTGGTTCCACCAAAAGCGAACGAGTTGGAAAGCATAGTGCGTCCCGCCGCGCCTCCACGTGCGACGTTGGGTACGTAGTCGAGATCGCATTCTGGATCGGGTATCTTCAGGTGCATCGTAGGCAATGCCACATTATTTTTCAGTGCCAGCAGGGATAGTACGAACTCAAGCGCCCCGCCCGCACCCAGCAGGTGGCCGTGAAGCGCTTTGGTGGCACTGATGGGGATGCATGGTGCACGCTCACCAAAAACCAGTTTGATAGCCGCGGTCTCCACACTGTCATTGGCCTGGGTGCCAGTGCCGTGGGCATTGATGGCGTCAATCTCCTGCGCACTGATGCATGCCGCTGCCAGCGCCGCACGCATCGCTGCAGCCTGGCCGTCCAGGCTTGGGCGTGCGATGTGTCCGGCGTCCGTGGTTAAGCCGTAGCCGATTAGCTCACCGTGTATGGTCGCGCCGCGAGCCGTTGCCCGCGCCCACGGTTCGAGTACCACCAATGCGGCACCTTCGCCCAGCACCAGGCCGCTGCGATTTTTGGCAAAGGGTTTGCACGAGCTGGCGGGGTCTGCGGTATCCACGCTGGCCAAGGTATGCATGGCCCCCCAGGCCTTGAGCGAGCCCAGTGATAGGGGTGCTTCGGCGCCGCCGGCGACGGCCACATCGAGCGTGCCGTATGCCACACGCAGCCAGGCTTCACCGATGGCCACGCTGGACGAGGAGCACGCAGTGGAATAGGTCAGGTTGGGGCCGCGCAGGCCGTGCTCGATGCCAATCCAGGCGGCTGGTGCGTTGTGCATGCCCTTGAGAATCATCATCGGGTGGGTTCGGTCTGAGTGTTCACCGTACAAGGTTTGGTAGCCATCGTCGACGGTCAGCGTGCCGCCCATGCCGGTGCCGAGGAAAACACCCGCATGGCCACGTTCATGGTCTGTCAGTTCGCAGCGCGCGTCTGCGAAGGCCCGCGCAGCGGCCACGACAGCGAACTGGCTCACGCGATCCAGCAGGCGCTCACGAGCAGGTTCGAAGAATGCACTGCCGTCGAATTGCACCGTCGCCGCCAACGGTGCCGTCAGCCGCTCGGCACCGGCGATGTCGAGCCGATGTACGCCTGAGCGGCCATTGCGCGCGGCGTCGAACAAATCAACCGCAGTGTGCCCAAGCGGTGACACGATGCCAATGCCGGTGACTGCCACGCGTCTCACGACGCCGGGCGCGTATTGACCACCCCTGTGCCCGCCACTGCCATGGGCTTCTCCGGCGCAGACTCCTGCCGTGCGACGAGTGTGTCGATGTAGTTGACGACGTCACCGAGTGTCGACAGCCGGACCTGCTCATCCGGCAGCGTCACGCGGAATTCGTCCTCGATATTAAACATCAGTTCGGCCACGCCGATGGAATCGACGCCCAGGTCTTCGAGGCGCGCATCGGACGTGAGTCTGTCGGGGTCGATCTTGTAGTCCTTTACAAGCATGGCGCGAATACGGTCTGTGGTTGTCATGGGTGTTCTCCAGAAGGTTGCAAAAATCGTGCATTGACAGTCGTGACGTCCGCCGCGCAGTGAACCTTTCCGGCCCAAGCGGCGCCGCGCGTCAATAACGCCGGCCAGCGGCGCAGTAGTGCCATCAACGCAGCCGAAGCGGCGGGCCGCATCGCGAGGTTGGCAAAACTGGCTGCCAGCCGCAGGCGCGGCA
>JAJAYN010000447.1 GCA_026786225.1 Burkholderiales bacterium
ATACTGACAAGCCCTAAATTGTCGGTGAGTCCGCCATCGACAAGCTTTAAAAATCGCCCCGCGTTGGGATCGCGAAAGTCGCCAATGGCGCGGTGGATTGCGGCGCGCAGGCGCTTGTTGTCGGCACTCTCAGAGGGATTGCGACCACCGATGAGTTGATTGAGCGTGTTGGGGCAATGATCGGGATAGGTGCGCAACACAACAGGCGCGAAAAACAGCGGTACCGCCATCGACGCCGCCACCGCTTCGGACACCGGAAAACTGGCGAGATCACTGCAAATTGCATCTAAGGCACGCTCGTGAAACGGAAATCCGGTGCGGCGAAACGCATTGGTTACGTTTATCCACACCACAGGTTTTCGATTGCGATAGAAGTCGGCAAAGGTGGCGTGTTTGAAGAGATCAACTTCGAGCCAATCCTGGAAGCTCTCGCGATCATTGAGGCCGCCCGCCATCAGGCGCGATAAATTCACCGGGTTCAATAGACTGAACCGTAGCTGCGCCTCACCATCGCGCAACAATGCGGCCTCACGAAATCGCGGCATTCCCTTCGCGCCGTGCAAGCCCATGTAGGCCGCCGTGATCGAACCGCCGGAGACACTGGTGATGAAAGCTACATCGTCGATGAGCGGCTTACCGCTTCGCGTTGATGTCTTCGCCAACGCCTCGAGTACGCCATACGAAAATGCCGCCGCGCGCAATCCGCCCCCCGAGAACGATAGCGCGACCATCGTTTCGCCGCCGACCGCAGGTGCCGCTTGCAACACAGCGCCGTTGAATTGCCCTTTTTCGAGCGGCTGATTGCGCGGCGTATTCAGCAGGCTCGACGCACAGCCGGAAAGCAGCAGCGCTGCAAATAACATCTTCACCATCAACAATGGATTGCCACGCGAAAATAGTGATGACATGCTTTGCGGCCTTCGGTAGGGGAAGTTCCGGGCATTCTCGCCTGAAACGATCAGTCATGGCCTACGTACCCAGAAAAAGTGCTTTTTTTGCCTGACTTCAGAGTGGAATCTTTACTCTACATGGAAGGGTGCTGTTGAATGCGCACGGGGATCTACTTCTTTGCTGGGTAGCGGTGGTTGCAGCGTCAGGTTTTTCAATCCACGCGAAAGGAAATGATGCTAACCACTTTGATTTTGTAGGCGGATACCGACAGCACATCGGCATATTGTGCGTCGTCCTTTTCGGCTGATTCAACCTTGTCGCGAAGTTGACTGCTCTGTAACTTGCACCCTCGTTAACCCAAAAAAGGAAAGTCATGAGTCTCATCAGTTTTATCAAGGAAGCCGGCGAGAAGCTGTTCAAAAGTGCGCACGCCGCACCTGCGCCGTCACAAGCTGACCCAGCCGCGCTCAATGTTGCCGCTGGCCAGGCGATTGAGACGTACATTGCCGCACAACATCTCACCGCTGCAGGTCTTTCGGTGAAGTTTGACGCGGCGAGTGAAACCGTTACCGTGAGCGGGATTGCACCCGATCAAGCCACCAGGGAAAAGATCGTACTGGCCTGCGGCAACGTCGCCGGTGTCACAAAGGTCAACGATTTACTCACCTTGGCCACACCATCAACAGCCGAATCGAAGTTTCGTGCCGTCAAGTCCGGCGATACGCTCTCAAAGATCGCCAAGGAAGAATACGGCGACGCCAACGCCTATATGAAGATCTTCGAGGCCAACAAGCCGATGTTGTCGAATCCGGACAAAATCTATCCAGGCCAGATGCTGCGCATTCCGGCGGCTTAAGCGATTTATTGTTCGCGTCAAGTCTTGCAACGTGGCATTCGCATGTTGAAAGCTGTGTTGCAAGACGGTATTTGAAGCCAGGCGATGTACTGGTGCAGCCGGATGTTCCGAAATGTTCGAAGTGTGGGAGCGACATGGGCAAGCGCCAGGTGCATACCGGAGCTAATGCCGGGAATCTCCTTTGGTGATGCTCGGCTTTCCCAAAATATCGCAATGTGCTCGCGGTGGATTCGAGTGACTAAACACTAGAGCTGGCGAGGATCGCAGGGCATAAGTGGCTGCAAAAGCCCGCCGAATGGCGATCCGTGCCAAGAAGTGCGGCAAAAGCCGCGATTAATGTGTCAGAAAGTGTGGTGCCCCAGCCACTCCCGCGTCATGCAAGATTATTTTGTACAGGCTGTGATTTTTATTGTGGCCTGCGCGAATAACGCATCATGCAAGCACACGCCACCCTACATGCCACCCACACTGCCACCCACAATGCGCTTCGGGAATCCGCGCCAGGCATCAGCCTCGATTCGATGCCGCCAATGAACCCCACATTGACAGGTGAATTCCTCGCGCGTCTTGAGAATCACAAGCGGATTCTCTTCAAGGTGGCCTATCTGTATTGCCGCGACCGCGATGATCGCCAGGACCTGGTGCAGGAAATGCTGATCCAGTGCTGGCGTTCCTATGCGCGGTTCGATGAGCGCGTGCAGTTCTCGACCTGGATATACCGCGTTGCAGTCAACGTTGCGATCTCGCACTTTCGCCGTGAGGGTACCCGCATCCGCGATACCGTTCCGCTCGAAGACTACGGCCTCAATATTGCCGCCGCCGATGCGCTGTTCGATGACGATGGCGACAACATGCGTGCGCTGCGCCAGCTCATCAATGGTCTCGATGAATTGAATCGCGCACTGATACTCCTGTTCCTGGAAGGTTTCAACAGCGAGGAAATCGCCGCTGTCGTGGGCATCAGTGCCAGTAACGTCAGCACCCGCATCAACCGACTCAAATCCCGATTGCAAGCAGAATTCAACGCACAGACAGAAGGGCAACCCACATGAATCTGACACTCGACGACCTCAAGAACGAATGGCTGGCGCGCGATCGCCAACTGGAAACCAGCCTTCGCATGAACACAATGCTGCTGCGTGAAGCAATGCTGGAAAAGCACGGCGGCAGCCAAGGCGGGGCGGCCACTGGCAACCTGTTTCAAATCCTGTTTGCCATTCCTTTTCTGGCTTTCTTCGGCTGGTTCATCGCACGTCACCTTGACCAGCCCGCTTTCCTGATTCCTGCCTTGCTGCTGCAGGCCTGGACCGTGGTGATGCTGGCGCTGACCATCCAGCAGCGCGGTGCCGTGCGTGATCTCGACTACAGTCGCCCGATGGTGGCGCTGCAGGGCGAGATCGAGCGGATCAAGATTGCGCGGCTGCGCACATTCAAGTGGGCATTTCTGACCGGGCAGTTGCTGTGGTGGATTCCGTTTGTGCTGGTGCTGTTCAAAGGCTTTCTGGGCGTGGACCTGTACACGGTGTCGGCATTCATGCCGCGCTTTATCGCCTGGAATATCGCCTTTGGTCTCGCCTTTATTCCCTTGGCGATGTGGGGCTCCAAACTCCTGGTCGGCCGGCTGGATGCCTCGCCACGCTTCCAGCAATTTACGGATGGCATTGCTGGCAACGATATTGCTGTGGCACGAGGATTCCTGGCGAAGCTGGCGCGGTTTGAGGGGGATGTGGCGGCGCGGTGATAGGGCGCTGAAGGCACCGGCGGGACTTGCACTGCGGCAACGTCTGGGCATTTCTGCCGGCGCAATTTGCGGTTCGCCTCCGATTGCTGCCAAGCCCGGCTCCCAAGCATTCATCTACAGGCTCGAAATATCCTTAAACTCCGTCGCACGTCTGCGCGATAAGTCAATCCGCAGTTCATTTTTCATCGTAACGGTTAGCCCTCCAGATTCCGTCGGTGCAACATCACCGATAAAACTCAGATTCACAATCTGCCGCCGGTTGGCGCGAAAAAAATGGCTTTTGTCCAGGCGTTCTTCCAACTGGTTCAGCGAGCGCAACATCAGCGGCCGCTGGGTTTGCAGACCGGATTGAAAATACACGCGCGCGTAGTTACCTTCTGATTCGAACAACATGATGTCTGCGAGCGCCACAAACCAGCAGCGGTCACCGTCTTTGATAAATATTTTTTCATCAGTCCGCTTGGGTAGTTGTGATTGCGACACCTGGGATTGCGATTTATTGAATTGGGCAATGGCACGATCTAGTGCTGCCGCCAGGCGTTTTGGCTCAATGGGCTTATGCAAATAGTCGAGCGCGTTTACTTCAAATGCTTTCAATGCATACGCATCAAA
>JAJAYN010000448.1 GCA_026786225.1 Burkholderiales bacterium
GACTTAGCCGGGGCGTGCTTCGATACCTCAGCGCGAACGGAGGTAAATAGATGTTCCGAAAAGTTAAAGTCCAACACTGGTGCGGCTCCTGGCACGAAAATGGCTGAAGAGCCTCGCCAATGCTGGAGGTTGCTAAATTTACGCGGGCTTGTTGCCGAATGACGGTATGGGTGAAGTTGTTGCAAACTAGCGAAGCCGCAGCCGATATGAATCATCAAATCATTCAAATGCAGTTGCCTCAATGTTGAAAACCGACCATTTCCCGGAGAAAACATATGCGTTCAATTAAGCGTTCAATGCGCCTGGCAGGACTCAGTACCATTTTCTGTTTGCTCGCCACTGCAACAGGCCTGGCACTTGCCGATGCGCCTGACCCGCGCAAGGAAATGAAACGCGCCGATCTTTCCGGCGCACCGGGCATGGAGGTGATCAGCTCGATTGTGGAATACAAAACCGGTGAAGTTGCCGCCCGCCATTTTCACCACGGCGTGGAAACGGCATACGTGATTCAAGGCACCATGATTCAATTTCCGGGCAAAGAGCCGACCATGATGGAAACCGGCGCGGTGGTCCTGAATCTTCGCGATATCGTGCACGGTGGCTTCAAGGTTGTCGGCGAAAAACCACTGCGGCTCTTTACGGCGCATATCGTCGACAAGGGCAAGCCGCTATACGCCCCAGCGGGCGAAGCGAAGTAACCTGAACACGACGTGTCCGCACATTGCACCTCATGAAGGTCCTTTCAACCGCATTCAACATCGGCACGACGATCGCCATCGTTGGCTGGCTGGCGCTGTTCGCGTATCCGCTCTGGCCGCAGACGGTGCGCACGATAGTGCTGACCATTGCGGTCGCGCTGCTGTGCGCGCTATACACGTTCTTCGTGTTTTTCGCTAAACATCTCGATGAACCCGGTGCTCGCGCCAGGGGCGGATTTTCGTCACTCGCCGGTGTCATCAGTCTGTTCAACTCGCCGCGGGTGGTGCTGGCGGGCTGGATTCACTACCTCGCGTTCGACCTGATGGTCGGATTGTTTATCGTCACCGATGCAGCCCGACTTGGTATCGCCCATTGGTGGTTGCTGCCCGCGCTGTTTCTGACGTTGATGTTTGGCCCAGCGGGGTTGTTGTTGTATTTTGCGACGCGCTATTTCCTTGTGCCTGGGGCAATGCTGGTCGTCATGTGATGACAAAGCGTCCCGCGACAGGCCACTAGCCGAGCCGGAACATCGCGCGTACGGACTCTTCACCTTGCTTGCTGAACGTCACCACGCGAGAATCGTGCTCGCGTTTGGCCCAGCGCATCGCCAGTATATTTTTCAGCAGCGCCGCACCCAACCCACCGGCAAGATGATGGCGGCGCTCGCTCCAATCGAGGCAGGCGCGGCAGAACGTGCGGCGCTGCTGTTGCAACGGGATTGTGTCGATGCCGTGCTTGTTGAAAAATCGCTGACCGTTCCCGGTGAGGGCGAGCCCGTCCGCGCTTACCGCGAGTGCACCGCGCTTCACCAGGCTGTCAAAAATTTGCACGCTCAGTTCGCCGGCGAGATGGTCGTAGCAGACGCGCGCCTTGCGCATCGCCGGATCGCGTGGGCTCGAACGCAGACGTACTGCGCCAGTACGAAAGGCAACGCCCATCAGCGACTCCAGCAATTGCGCCACATCGTCATCGGCCAGGCGAAAATAGCGGTGCCTGCCCTGGCTCTCCATCGCGATCAATCGTGCGTCTGTCAGCTTGGCAAGATGCGCGCTGATGGTTTGCCTGGTTACGCCGGCCACATCGGCAAGTTCAGTGGCAGTAAGTGCCTTGCCACCCAACAATGCGGTCAACACCTCGGTGCGCGTATGGTCACCGATAAGTGCGGCGATGCGGACAATGCTGGGACCGTCTTTCATGGTTCGATGCTAGCCGAACCATCGCAGCAAGACAATGCGCTATCGTTCGTTTCCAGTTCCCATGTTCGCAAGGCAAAAAATGCAGATCACCTGTTTTATCCGCTACCAGATCGACCCGTTCCAGCGCGAAGCCTTTCGCACCTATGCCGAAAACTGGGGGCGCATCATTCCGCGCTGTGGCGGCCATTTGCTCGGCTATTTTCTGCCGCACGAAGGCAGCAACGATATCGCCTGGGGCCTGATCGCCTTCGACAGTCTCGCCGCGTACGAGACCTATCGCAGCCGCCTGAAGACCGATGCCGAGAGCTTGGCCAATTTCGCGATGGCACAACAGATGCGCTTTATCCTGCGCGAAGAACGCACCTTTACCGAGGTCGTCGAGGGCACCTTTCAACGAGCCGCCACACCAATGGGAGCAAGCACATGATCGCCGTCATCTTCGAAGCAAAACCCAGCGCCGGGCACAAGGCCGAATATCTTGACGCGGCCGCCGTGCTGCGTCCGCAACTGGACAAGTTCGATGGCTTTATTTCGATTGAGCGTTTTGAAAGCCTCAGCGAGCCGGGGAAAATCCTCTCGCTATCGTTCTGGCGCGACGACGAAGCGGTGCGCAACTGGCGCAATCTCGATGCGCATCGGGTCATACAGGCCGCCGGACGCCACCATATTTTTGACGATTACCGCCTGCGTGTTGCGGGAGTGATGCGCGATTACGGCATGCACGACCGCGAAGGTGCGCCGGCCGATTCGCGATGCAGGCATGGCGGTTGATCGGGCGGGTTCGGCACTCACATATTTTTGAACAACGGCATAAACGTGAGGCTCACCGTCAGCGTTTCCGGCCGGCTTTTCAGCTTCATGGTGCCGCGCCCGGTGTCATCGCGCACGATGGATGCGATGGCTTTCATATTGACGATGGTCGCGCGGTGGATTTGCTTGAAATTGACCGGGTCCAGTTTGTCGAGCAGCTCGCGCAGCGGTGTGCGTACCAGCGATTCGCCTTGCGCTGTCATGACCACGGTGTATTTGTTGTCGGACTGGAAATAGGCGACATCATCGACCATGATCAGGCGCGTCTCCTTGCCCGCACTCGCTGTCAGCCACACCAGCGGCGGCTCGCTGTTTTTTGGTGGTAACGCACCGCTGACCTGCCGAATGAGCGCCGCCAGTGCGTCGCTGTCGGTGGTGCCCGACACGGCGCGTGCCTTGAGGCGGGCAATGGTGCTCACCAGTCGCTCGCGCACGATCGGCTTTAGCAGGTAATCAACCGCGCCTTTCTCGAATGCGTCAATCGCGTATTGGTTGTAGGCGGTGACAAACACAATCTGCGTGGCCGGGCTCACGTCCGCCATCGCGGCCGCCACGTCCAGTCCGGTGAGCCCGGGCATGCGAATGTCGAGAAAGGCGATGTCCGGCTGGTGCTCGCCGATCGCTTCCAGCGCGGCACCGCCATCTTCACACGCAGCCAATACCCGAAGGTCTGGCCATTCCTCGCGCAGCAGGTTGACCAATGCATCGCGAAAAATCTGTTCGTCCTCGGCGATGACGCAGGTGACGGGTTTACTCATGGCCGACCTCCGTGGATTCGATTTTGGGCCCCGTCGCGGGGACGGTGATGGTCGCGGCGATGCCGCTTGGGAAATTGGCGACGATGCTGAACGAGGCATCACCACCGTAGGCGAGCTTTAGCCGCTCACGTACATTTTTCAAGCCGATACCGGTCCCTGCTGTCTCGGTGCCAAAGCCCCGGCCATCGTCGGCCACCGTCACCGCCACACCGTGTTCGGTGTTGCGCGCCAGTATCCAGATGGTGCCGCCCCCGGACTTTGGCTCGAGCCCGTGCTTGATCGAATTCTCCACCAGCGTCTGCAGCATCATGGTCGGGAAGGGAACGGACTTCAATTCGTCCGGTACCTCAACCTGCGTGCGCAGCCGCGCGCCCATGCGGATTTGCAGGATGTCGAGATAGGCGCGGGCGCGTTCGAGTTCCTCGCTCAGCGTGGACAGTGAATCCTCGGTGCGCGGCAAGGAATGACGCAGATAGAGGATGAGGTTGTCGAGCATTTCTTCGGCGCGCACTGGATCGCTCTTGATGAGGTACTTGGCGCTGCCGAGTGTGTTGTAAAGAAAGTGCGGCTCGACCTGCGCGTGCAGCAATCCCAGCCTGGCCACGGCGAGCTCCTTCTCGGTCACCGTCTCCTTGACGTTCGCCTGCTCATTGCGGCGGCGTTCAGCGATACGGCGTGAGATGGCACGGGAAATGGCCTCGGCATTCTCCAGATTGGTCCCGTCGTCGACCATAAACCAGTCGCTCCAGGCACCACCCTCGGGCTCGCAGATCAGCGTCACGCTGCCGACACCATCGCGCGGGGTGACCGTGACAAAAATCTGGTTGCGCTGTACACCCAGCCAGCCGGAGATTTTCTTCCACAACGGAATCGTATTGCCGTAAGGGTCGATGCGCTGCACCTTGGCACGCAGTTGCAGGCTGTCGCGTGCGCTTTCGATGTTCTCGGTACGCGGCAATTCGCGAATAGTGGCGTCGACAATATCGAACGCCTCACCGGCCTCAAACGGGATTTCTATCTGCCGCCTTTGGCGATTGGCCAGTGTGCTGGCATCAGCCTTGCCGACAATGAGGCGGATGCGGCGCAGATGCGATGCCGCCGTGGTGATGATAAAGACCAGGGCAATGAGGCCGCCGATAAATAGCTGCCACGGCGCGCGTCCGCTACCGATCGAGGTCCAAAGTATCAGCACGATCACGAACGCGACCCACCAGGCGAAGACGAGTCGGGCGAAAAAGAAGAAGCTGGTTTTCATAATTGCGGTGCGCGGTTTAATACGCGGTCAATGTGGTCGATGGCGCAAGAATATCAGGCGGCGAAAAAAAGTCCTCGCGAATGCGACGAAGCCGGATGCCGTGCGATGAAGCGGAAGGAAGTCGGTGCAGGATATTTATTGCGTGCGCCAGCGATGGGCCCGCAAGAAACTGTTACGCACGCATGAATACGCGGCGGCATACGGGGAATGATGAAACTCCAGCACCGGCGCGGTGTTCAGGGCGAAAGCGGCTGTTGAGGTCCGCCGAATGGCGATCTACGCTAATTAGAATACCTCGAAGGATCAGCACAAGCGGAGGTTTTCAGAAGTTCCCTGACCAACTATCCTCAGAACCGCCCCGCATCGACATCGCGTACAAATCGAATCAACCCATCAAAATATGTTTTCTGGTCGTCGTACATGGACATGTGGCTGCCGGCGGGGCAATACAGATATCGGCCCTTTTTTACCGCACCCGCCATCCACGACATGTGTTTCGGATCCATCGTGTCGTACTGGCCACCGATGACCAGCGTGGGCATGGCGATCTTGCCCAGGTCCTGCGTGCGATCCCATTTTTCAAGTTTGCCGCTGGCGCCGAGCTCGCTCGGGCCCTGCATCGGCACATAGATTTTTGCATTGGTGTGCTTGAACGAACGCGTTACCGGCTCCGGCCACTGGTCCGGCGGCATGCGCAGGATGTGGTGCGCGTAGTGGTGCGGCATCAGCAGCGCCATGTAGCGCAGGTCTTCAAACTTCCCGTCTTTTTCCAGCTGCTTGATTTCGGCCAGCACCTTTTGATCCATCTTCGGCATCAGCACTTTGTCGGCGTAATCGTTGTACGCGGGGATGCTCGCCATCATGTTGGAAACGATGAGCCCCTTGATGTGCTGCGGATATTTGAGCGCGTATTCGATCGCCAGAATGCCGCCCCACGAATGTCCCAGCAGAAAGAAGTTGTCGCGATTGAGGCCAAGCGCAATGCGTACCTGTTCGACTTCATCAACAAAGCGCGGGATTTCCCACAGCGAAGGTTCATCGGGCTGATCGCTGTAAGCCGAGCCGAGTTGATCGTAGTAGTAATACTCGATGGAGGCGCCGGGGAAAAAGCTGTCGAACGCCTCAAAATATTCATGCGTGGCTGCCGGACCGCCGTGCAACAGCAACACCTTCATCGTCGGGTTATTGCCCACCCGCTTGGTCCAGACGTTGAAATTGCCCTTTGGCGTTTTGACCGCAATCATCTTCACGCCACCGCTCTGCACGTCGGTGCGACCAGTGTTGTCGTGATAGCGCGCAGACGCAGGCGCATCCGGCATCGAGACGCTGGCACACGCCTGCAGCAGTAACGCGGTAAGCACGAGCGCAAAGCATTTCGTCATGGTCATTTTCCGGGTGGGTTGAATGTGTGAGCGGGATGTTATCAGCAATGCTGTCGTGCGATTTTCGGTTTGTGGCGCGATGCCTGGACGTCACATTGTCGGTGCCAGCGCCTTGCGGACATAGACACTGCCGTCGGTATCGTGAAACTCGCGATTTGGACGCGTCCCCCCGGATCGCTACTGTGGCTTGCGCCAGATTCTGAAACTCTTCATTGTTTCCCCGGCGAAACCGTCAATAAAGTCCTCGCTACCGTTCCCGAACTTCAGATTGTTCGCTGACCGATCAAAAGTCAGGCCCTGTTTTTGAAAGTGCTCGAC
>JAJAYN010000449.1 GCA_026786225.1 Burkholderiales bacterium
CGTATACGCGTATGCCGGCGTCGCGCCGTTGCACATGCACCCTGCCTTCGCGATGCAGGCCTTCGAGCAAAAGAGTCGTCGCCGACGAGCTTCCACCCCAGCCGTTTACACGTCCACCGCTGGCCAGCGCTTTTTCCAGATCGCGAGGATGGGCGTGTTCGTGATCCTTCAGATAGCGCAATACTGCACGTCGCAGCGCGGCATGCTCGGCCATGAAATCAAGCCACCGCGGCGACACCGTGCGTGGATGCAGTAGCGCCAATTCATCGCGATGAAAAAACCCGTAGTTGTAAATGCTGTCTTCAACCAGCGGAAGAGAAGCGTATTTCTTTTCCAGATCATCGGCGCGGTAATCGTTGACGCGATGGCGAAGGATCAAGTCTTGTGCGCGAGCCGGTGCGCGGATCGGGTCGGCCTGTAGATAGCCAAGCTTCTTGACGGCTTCAACCAGCGGGCGGGGCTCAAACAGCGAACGCGCCACGGCGTAGCGACGTAACGCGTCGAGCGTGACAGGTTGCGCGGTCACTTGACCGTATTCTTGTCCTGGCCAAACAAAATTTTCTTCTGTGCATCAGTCATTACCGTCTGCGTCTCCGGTCGCACTTCCTTGGCTCGCGCATACGCACGTGTCGTTGCCGGACGAGCCTTGATGGCGGCATGCCAGCGCACCAGATGCGGGAAGTCGTTCATGTCCTGTCCCTGATTCTGCGGAATGATCCAGGGATAGGAAGCCATATCGGCAATCGTGTACTGCTTGCCTGTAATGAAGGCGCGGTCGGCGAGGCGCTTGTTGAGCACACCATACAGGCGCGACGTTTCCTTTACATAGCGATCAATCGCATACGGGATTTTTTCCGGTGCGTAGTTGCTGAAGTGGTGATTCTGTCCTGCCATGGGGCCCAGGCCGCCCATTTGCCACATCAGCCATTCGAGCGCCTCCACTTGCCCACGCAAATCTTTGGCGATGAATTTGCCGGTCTTGCCGGCGAGGTAAAGCAATATCGCCCCAGACTCAAAAACGCTGATGGACTTTTTGCCATCGAGCGGTGCGCGATCGATGATCGCAGGCATGCGGTTGTTCGGTGAGAACTTGAGAAAATCCGGATTGAATTGCTCGCCGGTGCCGATGTTGACGCCTTTGAGCACGTACGCCAGCTTGGCCTCTTCCAGAAACATGGTGATTTTGTGGCCATTTGGCGTCGGCCAATAGTAAAGCTCAATCATGGGAATTTCCTTGTTTATTTGCCAAACGCGTTCACCGCAGCACGTTTGTACTGATCGGGCCATTCTAGCGCGTCACCCAATTCAAGCGCAGCATGGCGTGGCCAGTAAGGATCGCGCAACAACGCGCGTGCGAGGAACACGCAGTCAGCGTCGCCATCGGCGATGATCTGCTCGGCCTGCACCGCTTCGGTAATCAAGCCGACAGCACCCGTGGCGATGCCGGCGCCTGCACGGATGGCACGCGCAAACGGCACCTGATAGCCGGGGCGAATTGTCATCTTGGCGTCATGCACATTGCCACCTGAAGAAACATCGATGAGATCGATGCCCAGCGCTTTGGCGCGTTTGCACAATTCAATCGATTGCGGTACATCCCAGCCACCATCTTTCCAGTCGCTCGCCGAAATCCGTAACATCACCGGCAGATGTTGTGGCCAGGTTTTGCGTACCGCGTCGCAAACTTCAAGCGGAAAGCGCATGCGATTCTCCAGCGAACCGCCGTATTCATCCGTGCGCAGATTAGATACCGGCGACAAAAATTCGTGAAGCAAATAGCCATGCGCCGCATGAATTTCCAGCACCTCAAAACCCGCCGCCAATGACCGCTTCGCCGCCGCTACAAACGCTTCCACCGTTGCACCGATCTCTGCAATTGTCATCTGCTTCTGTACCGGATAGCTCGAAGAAAACGGCAGTTCCCCCGGACCCACAACCGGCCAGCCGCCTGCGTCATTCGCGACGGCACCCTGTCCGCGCCATGGCGAATACGTCGACGCCTTGCGACCCGCGTGCGCCAATTGAATCGCCGGGACCGCACCCTGCGCTTTGATGAATGCCGCGAGCGGGCGCCAGCCGTCTGCGTGCGCGTCCGACCAGATCCCCGCGTCTTCGGGTGAAATACGTCCTTCCGGCGTCACCGAGGCAGCCTCGGTCATGACCATCGCCGCACCGCCGACCGCGCGTGATCCCAGATGGACCATGTGCCATTCGTTGGGCATGCCGTCGATGCAACTGTACTGGCACATCGGCGAGACAAAAACGCGGTTCTTAAAAGTCAGCTCGCGCAGGGTGAAAGGCGAAAATAATTGGGACATGGCATTGGCGCTGTTCGGTTGAATTGGCAGAGCAGATTCTAGACTGGCAATCAGCGACAATAGCGCATCCCCGCGAACAATCGTCGTGACACAAAACGTGAAATCCCTGATTATCCGCGCCGGCCCGCGCGCCTTGAAGCACCTGCGCGAACACGGCCTGCGCCCCAACGATATCGACATTATTCCCGGTGCGGCGGGCGGACCGAAAGGCCTGGGGCTGGCACTGCTCGATGAATATCTCTTCGCAGACTGGCTGCCCTCTGGATTTGAAAGCCGGACCACGCCTGTCAAGCTGATCGGTGCATCCATCGGTGCGTGGCGGTTTGCGGCGGTGTGCCGCAACGACCCGCGTGAGGCGCTGGCGGCGCTCGCCAAAGCCTACAGCGAACAAAAGTACCCAAAGAAAGTCGATGCGAAATTTGTCTCGGCGTACGCACGCGAACTGACCGATTCGCTGTTCGATGGCCGCGAGCAAGAGTTGCTTTCCAACCCGCATTACCAGTTAAACGTGCTGGTGGTGCGTGGCAAGGGCATATTGCATCGCGAAGCGCGCGGGCGTACTCAGGCAGGCTTTGCGATGGCGGCACTGGCCAACGCCGTGGGCCGACCGCACCTGCGGCATTTCCTGGATCGGGTCTGGTTTTACGCCGATCGACCTCCCGCGAGCAGCGGCACCACGGAAAGCCGCGCCCCGATTGGTTTTCAGGCCAATGGTGAATCGTCGTTTGACCGTTTCCACACGCATTACGTAAAACTCACGACCGAGAATTTCGGCGACGCGCTCATTGCCTCGGGCTCCATCCCGCTCGTCTTGCAGGGCGTTGCGCAAATTGCCGACGCGCCTTCCGGCACATTCTGGGACGGTGGCATCATCGATTACCACCTGCATCTTCCCTATCACCGCGCGCCCGGATTGGTGCTCTACCCGCATTTCACTGACAGGATCGTCCCCGGCTGGCTCGACAAAATGCTGCCCTGGCGCAAGGCGCAAGGGCCATGGCTGGATAACATGATCCTCCTGTCGCCGACACGCGAGTATCTCGATTCATTGCCCCACCGCAAGCTTCCGGATCGCAACGACTTCAAGCGATTTGTCGACGACTACGACGGCCGCCTGCGCTACTGGCAGCGTGCGATGGCCGAGAGTGCACGCTTGCGGGACGCGTTCGCGGAAATGGTGGCGAGCGGACGGATTGCCGATGAGGCACTGCCACTATGATCGCAGTCGATGGATGGCTTCAGTGAGACCTGAACATTTCCAGACGCAGAGCATGAGCAATCATCACAGCCAGTTCGCGTTCCGTCCCGCAAAACCCGCTATTTGTCGCACACTCCGGGCGAAGCCGGCTGTCGAGGGCTAAACTGCGCTCACTTTCAAAATACCGTCACCGGCCCCAATGGCGACAACGGTATGCGAACGAATCCCAAAAATTTTAAAAGGAAAACATGATGAAGGTACTCCACCAAGGCGCGCTCGCGGGCGCGATTGCGGTTGGCCTGATCAGCGGCATGGTCGGCTATGCGCCGCCAGCGACAGCGCAAGCGGCCAAACAAATTCCCATGCGGGATTTTTTCAAGAACCCACAGGAAGCCGGGCACCAGATTTCGCCAGACGGCAAGTACCTTTCGTGGTTGGCACCGTATGAGCGTCGATTGAATGTATTCGTTAAACCGATTGGTGGCGGCGAAGCCAAACGCGTTACTTCCGAAACGGCCCGCGACATCGGCGGCTATTTCTGGAAGGGTGATCGCATCCTGTACGTGAAGGACTTCGGCGGCGATGAGAATTTTCACGTGGTGTCGGTCAACCTGAAGGGCGAGGACCTGAAGGATCTGACACCGGGCGAGAAAGTCCGCGCGCAGATCGTCGATAGCCTCGTCGATGACGACCGCAGCATTATTGTTTCGCATAACAAGCGCGATCCAAAGGTTTTCGATGTGTTCCGCACCAATGTTTCGACAGCTGAAGAAAAGTTGATCGCGCAGAATCCCGGCAACATTACCAGCTGGATGACCGATCACGACGGCAAACTGCGCGTGGCGGGCACGACCGATGGCGTCAACACCACGTTGCTCTACCGCGAGAAGGAGGAAGACGCGTTCAAGCCTATCCTCACCACCAACTTCAAGGAAGGCGTGCAGCCGTTGCTGTTTACGTTTGACAACAAGCAGATGGTCGTCGGTTCCAATCGTGGTCGTGACAAAACCGCCATCTTCGAATTCGATCCGGTCACGGCCAAGGAAGGCAAACTGATCGCCGAACATGCGGAAGTGGATATGGGCAACGTCGGCTACTCGCGCAAGCGCAAGGTACTGACCAACGCCAACTACACCACCTGGAAAAACGAGCGCAAGTTCCTTGACAAGGAAGCCGAGGCGATGTTCAAGGCGGTGGAAGCGAAGCTGCCAGGTTATGAAGTCGCCTTTGTTTCCGCCAATAAAGCCGAAGACAAATACATTGTTGCCAGCTTCAACGACAAGACGCGCGGCAAACGCTACCTTTTCGACAAAGCAACAGGCAAGCTCGACTTTATCGCCGACATTTCGCCGTGGATGCCTGAAGGCGAACTGGCTGACATGAAGCCGATTTCTTACAAATCCCGCGATGGACTTACGATCAACGGCTACCTGACCTTACCCAAGGGCGTCGCGGCAAAAAATCTGAAAGTGGTGGTCAATCCGCACGGCGGCCCGTGGGCGCGTGACCAGTGGCGCTTCAACCCTGAAGTCCAGTTCCTGGCCAATCGCGGCTATGCGGTATTCCAGATGAATTTCCGTGGCTCAACAGGCTATGGCCGCAAGTTCTGGGAGGCATCATTTAAACAATGGGGCAAGACCATGCAGGACGACGTCACCGACGGCGTGCAATGGCTCATCAAGGAAGGTATCGCCGACCCGAAGCGGGTTGCGATTTACGGTGGCAGCTACGGCGGTTATACGGCGCTGGCCGGTGTCGCCTTTACGCCTGATCTTTATGCTGCGGCGGTGAGTTATGTAGGCGTGTCTAATCTGTTTACGTTCATGGGCACTATCCCGCCGTACTGGAAGCCCTTTCTCGAAATGTTGCATGAGATGGTTGGACACCCGGAAAAAGATAAGGAACTGTTGGCTTCGGCTTCACCGGTGATGCACGCGGACAAGATCAAGACACCGCTGTTCATTGCCCAGGGTGCCAAAGATCCCCGCGTTAATAAGGCTGAGTCGGACCAGATGGTGGAGGCGTTGAAGAAACGTGGTGTTGTTGTTGAATATATGGTCAAAGACAACGAAGGTCACGGCTTCGCCAACGAAGAAAATCGCTTCGATTTCTATGAGGCGATGGAGAAATTCCTCGCCAAGCACATTAAGAGCTGAGTTGCTTCCTCATGGAAAGCCCCGGCGTGTTGCCGGGGCTTTTTCTTTTGGCGGGTTCTATCCCAAGCTAATTTTTAGCTAGCAGTAGCGTTGGCGCGCCTCCCGGGACATAAGTGACCCATGAGCCGCGCCAAATCCCGTTCTAACTAACGGTCACTGGCGTTTAATCGGCGTCTATGTCTTTCCCGCGGTGTTGACCTTTCCTTTCACCATCGCACGCGATCGCACCTGCTCCTGCAGATCCAGACTGTTGGCAGCGA
>JAJAYN010000450.1 GCA_026786225.1 Burkholderiales bacterium
ATCTACAACACCGCAAACGGCATGAATACGGCCAGCGTAATGACTTCCTGCAAAATTTTGAGCTGACCGAGATTCATCGCCGTATAGCCGATGCGATTGGCGCGCACCGGTGGGTGATTGCTACCGCGATATGACGATTTCATTGTGAAATTTTATCACCAGCAGATTGCCCGACAGCTTCTGCAACACGGGAGGAATATTTACATTTGAGCGTAAACTTGTCCGCTCTTGAAGCGACTCACGTTGACCCACACCTAACAAGCTTTGCGGCTTCCAACTTATTCATATGGTCCCACATCTCACTACCTCGCTCACCGGCCCGCTCCTGGAACTGGAAAAGAAAATTCTCGATGCGCGCCCGAGCATTGAACGCTGGTTCCGTACCAAATGGATGACCGAGCGACCACCGTTTTATACATCGGTGGATTTGCGCAACTCCGGCTTCAAGCTGGCACCGGTCGATACCAATCTGTTCCCGGGTGGCTTCAATAATCTGAATCCTGATTTCATGCCGCTGTGCATACAGGCCGCGATGTCGGCGGTGCAGCGCGTATGTCCGGACAAACAGCGCTTTCTGCTGATTCCTGAAAATCACACACGAAATCTTTTTTATCTGACAAACGTCGCCGCGATCCAGAAAATCCTGACCGGTGCCGGGCTCGACGTAAGGATAGGTTCGCTGTTGCCCGAGATTACCGCGCCGACGGTGCTCGATTTGCCCAATGGCGACAAGCTCACGCTGGAACCGATCAAGCGCGTTGGCAACAAGCTGATGCTCGAAGGATTTGACCCGTGTGCAGTGCTATTGAATAACGATCTGTCTGCGGGCGTGCCGGAAATTCTGAAAGGCCTTTCGCAGCCGGTGGTGCCGCCGTTGCACGCTGGCTGGACGACACGCAGGAAGACCCTGCACTTCCACGCCTACGATAGCGTGGCGGAAGAGTTCGCGAAGCTGATCGGTATCGACCCCTGGTTCATCAATCCAATCTTCAGCCAGTGCGGCAAGGTGAATTTCTCCGCACAGGAAGGTGAAGAATGTCTTGCGGCCAATGTCGAGGCGGTGCTCGGTGAGGTAAGTGCCAAGTACAAGGAATACGGCATCACCGAAAAACCGTTTGTGATCGTGAAAGCGGATGCTGGTACCTATGGCATGGGTATTTTGACGGCGCGTTCGCCAGATGATGTGCGCGGACTCAACCGCAAAGAGCGCAACAAGATGGCGGTGGTCAAAGAGGGCCTGGAAGTGAACGAAGTCATTATTCAGGAAGGAGTGCATACGCTGGAAAGCCTGAACGGGGCAGTCGCTGAACCGGTGGTGTACATGATGGATGCCTTCGTGGTTGGTGGCTTCTATCGCGTCAATACCGAGCGTGGCGTAGACGAGAATTTGAATTCGCGCGGGATGAGTTTCGTGCCGCTGGCATTTGAAACCGACTGCCATTCACCCGATTGTTCTGGCTGGCCGGATGCGCCGCCGAATCGCTTCTACACCTATGGCGTCGTCGCGAGGCTGGCGATGCTGGCCGCGTCGCGGGAGCTCGAAAAGCTCGCGCCCGTTCTGGCGGAAAGTGTGCCGGTTGCAGTAGCAGCGGAATAACGAAGCAGTACAACCCACAGAAGAAACCATGCGCATCGCCTTTATCGTCGACCCCCTCGCCAAACTCAAAGCCTACAAAGATTCGTCCGTCTTCATGATGCGCGAAGCGGCAATGCGCGGTCATGAGGTGTATGCGTTTGAGGCGCGCGACCTCGCGCTCTTTGATGGACGGGTGCTGGCAAATGCGTCGCATCTGAAGGTGTCGGCCGATAACGATCATTGGTTTCAAATCGCCAGCGAAACGGAAATATCGTTGTCTGATTTCGACGCGGTACTGATGCGAAAAGATCCCCCGTTCGATGCGGAATATCTCTATGCCACGTTGCTGCTGAGCCTCGCGGAAGATCAAGGTGCGCGCGTCGTCAATCACGCCGCATCGCTACGAGACTACAACGAGAAATTAGCCATCGCCAAGTTTGCGCAATTTACCGTGCCGACCATGGTCACGAGCGATATGGCGCGTGTTCAAGCGTTTGTCGATCTGCATGGCGATGTGATCATCAAGAAACTCGACGGCATGGGCGGTACTTCGATATTTCGCGTGCGTGCGGACGACCCGAATCGTAATGCCATCGTTGAAGTGCAGACGGTCGATGGAACCGTTTCAGTAATGGCGCAACGCTACATTCCGGAAATCACCAAAGGCGACAAACGCGTGCTGGTGATCGATGGCAAACCGGTACCGTTTTGCCTCGCACGCATTCCGAAAGAAGGTGAAACGCGTGGCAATCTTGCCGCCGGTGGGCGCGGTGTAGCGCAACCCATTTCTGCGCGCGACCGGGAAATTGCCGAGACGCTGGCGCCCCAACTGAAAGCCGACGGCCTCACCATTGTCGGCCTCGACATCATCGGCGACTTCCTCACGGAGGTGAATGTGACGTCGCCGACGTGCATGGTGGAGATTTTCGATCAGGCGGGCTTCAACACCGCCGCGCTGGTGATCGATGCGCTGGAACATCAGGCCCGTTGATTGCGTAGCCCGTTAGGGAACTTCTAATAACCTCCGTTCGTGCTCATCCTTCGCTACCTCAGGACAGGGTACGCTTCGCGTATCGAAGCACACCGATGCTAAGTCGTTGATTATTAATGTGCCGCAAGGCCCTTCGATACCTCAGGGCGAACGGAAACGAGGTTATTAGAAGTTCCGGGTAATGCAGAACGCCATTTGACGGGCTTTTACAGCCAAAAATGGTCTGAAGTCCGCGCCAGTGCTCGTGTTTGCCGAAAATCTCCGCGTCACAGTCCTAACTAATCGTCACCCGGTCAAAATCCAGCCCACGCTCGACGAAATCCGCAACCTTCACTTCCTTTGGACTGCCATGTCCCGCGTGGAAGATATCGATGCCACGTCCCAGTTGCGAAAGATTTGACGGCACCACCAGCGTCTCCGGAATCTTCAGCGCTTCCATCGGCGGCAGCCGGAATCCCTGCACATAGGTCGAGGTGCGGTTACGTGTATCGGACGAACGCACGGTGGTGGGTTCCGGTTTCCCGGGAAGCATGGCGATGGTGGCGTAAATCGTGCCGTTGAGCTCCTCCACCAATTCTCGTACAACACCCAGGAAAAAACTGTCCTGCTTGCCGATTTTGATACCGATCAGATTGCCGATGGCGATGCCGTGCCCTGAATTGGCGGGACGCAGCAAGCGCAGATGACCACGGCTCTCATCGACCGTAGCCCAACTCTCCGTTCCGTAGTTGAAGTCAGCATAGCGCGCGCGTATGGTTGATTCAGAAACTTTGCCGAACATTTCAATATCGGCCATTTCCTGGCGGGTGAGGTCGCTTCGTACGCCAGGCTGCTGAAACGGGGTACCCGACATAAAGAAGTGCGTTTCAGTAATCCCGAAGGCAAGAATGGCATGTTGCTCCTCAGGCACCGTCGCAAGCGGACGGGCGCTGGTACCTTCGCACCAGATACGGTGAAGTCGCAATAACTGGTTCTGTGCATCACTGATGCTCCACTCGGCGGGCAGGTCCAGCTTTGCAGGATCCTCGCCCTCGGCCAGTTTTTTCAATCGCCGCCGCAGTGACTTCGAAAGATCCTCCACGACCAGCGCGCGTACGTGTTCGGCAAAGACAATCGGCGGATGAAAACTGGCACCGGCATTTGAAAGCAAATCGACCGCGCACACCAGTCCCTGCGGATTGACCTCGGCTTCACGCGCGACGGTGACCTTATGACCGAAGCGTTTCAACACCGCATCGACAAAATCAATCTGGCGCGGAGAGAGTTCGTGAATATTGGCGGCCTGCCCAAACAGTACGGCTGTGTAGGCCTGTACAACGCTCGAATAGCCGTCGATGGCACCGATTGAATCCTTGACGCGTTTATCTGTGAGATGTCGGCCCTCAGCCTCCAACCATTGCAGGTGCAGGCGCATCCACAGGACCGGGTCAAAGCGGCGGTAGATAAACCCGGCGATCAGCATTTGCAAACCGATATAACGCATGGTTCGCTGAATGATTAATGCGCCGTGGATAAACAGGGGCGAATCCTCAAGTGTGGCGTCGAGCCAGCAGCGGCGATAGCCGGCTTCCATTTCGGCGATGAGATTGCTCGACACCTGCCATGCTGCGATGTCGCCATGCGACAGCGGAATAGTCTTGCCGACGTAGCGTGTGCGTTGTTCGGTGAGCAGGAAGGCGACCTTGTCGCGCAGCAGTTCCATGCACGTCAGGCGTTCCAGTGCGACGAAGTCGGGACTGCGATTGAGATAGCGCAAGGCATCGACGATTTTCTGTTGCGCCTGCGGCACGTTGGTCAATGGGATCGACTTCAACCAATCCTTGCAGGTGCGGGCATCGGTAAAAAACAGAGAGCCGGGCTTTGTATTTGGTGCAGCTTGCAAACTCATTCAAATCTCCTCGCGACCCCATCCCGATACGCATTATTGGCACTAACTGCAATCAGTACGCCCACCTTTTGGCGGGCCACGTTTCAGTTTGCTGCGAATGCGCGCTTTACGGCCGACACCCATTCCTGCTGGTCATGTACACAGGTGCCTGCTTGTTTGTCGATCAGTGTATCAAGGCTTGGGCCGGGCGGTGCGGCAATCGCCCAAACCGGTTTTGGGAATGCAGGGTCGTTGCGATAACGTGGAATGACGTGCCAGTGTAAGTGGGGCGTCAGGTTACCGAGGCTGGCGACATTCATTTTTTCCGGTTGCAGCGTTTTTCGTAACACCGTTTCCAGTGTGAAGACGGCTTCCATGAAGTTTTGCCGATCCGACGCGTTGAGGTCGGTGAGTTCCTTGATGTGCGCGTTCCACACCACGCGGCAGAATCCGGGATAGGCGGCACCGTCGCCGCCCGGCACGCGCACCACACGCCATTTTTCGCGACGAACAATCAATTCGCCGCCGTCACCTTCGCAAAGTTCACAGCCGGTTACCACGTCAGTATGGTTGTCGGACGATCGGTTTGGTCTGTGTCGTGCCCGCAAAAGGCCCGGCGGTGAATATATAGGTCATGGTCGCATTGTTGACGTCGCTGAAGTTCAGCGTCATCGTTCCGGTTGGTACCACCTGCAACTGGTTCCGGTTATAGCTCGCACCTACCCAGGGAGAACTGAGCGTGCTGATAAACGCGCCTGTGTACGTATTGCCGGTCCAGGTGCCGTCGGTCATCGCATACCAGGTTGCCTTGCCGTCAGGACCGTAGGTGTACCACGCACCAAACAGGATACCGGCTTGTTGCGTGATGCTCACTCCCCAGCCATCTTGTGCGCTACCGCCCCACCACATATCACCGACGGTGATCGGCGAGGTTCCACGACCAAAGATCTGTCGCTGTATGGATTTCTGTCCGGAAACACCGTTGATCACGTATTGCAATGTTGCTGTTGAATTGCTGGTGAAATTGATGCTGATCGTACCCACCGGCGTGCCGACTTTGAACTGCGCCGCACTGTAATTGTTTAGCGGCGCCGATGTGGGCTGGTAAAGCGAGCCGGAGTAGGTGGTGAAGTCGGCATTCCAGGCCCCGCCAGGCAGCACATACCAGACGGGCTTGCCTGCACTGTCGTACACATACAACGCGTTTAACTGGATATTGCCGTGCTGCTGGATCGACATGCCCCAGCCGTTTTCTGCATCACCCGCCCACCACAAATCGCTGTAATTGAGCGGGCCACCGCCTGAGACGGTGGTGCGAAACATGCCGCGGCCGTAAGTTGCCGCCACGAGCGTTGACTGGTCGTACCAGAACAGTTCGCGTACGCGAACGCTGGCGGGTCCGTCGTTGGTCGTGCTCCAGCTCTGGCCTGCGTTTTCGCTGGTGTATACACCGTTGGCGGTCGCCGCATATAACCAGTTCGCCTGCGATGGATGCCGCTTCAGGTCGTGAACCGTGATGGCCGGCAGGTTGCTATGAATATTATTCCATGTCGTCCCGCCATCGATCGTGGCCCAAATGCGTGCAAGGGCGAAACCGGAATAGGCGACCCAGACGCGGTCCGGGTTGTCCGGGTCTATCGTGATGCGATTTACCGAGCTGGTCGGAAGGACTGCCGCACCCATGCGCTGCCATGTCGGTGCGCCGCTCAAGCCATTGGTGGTTTTCCAGACTTGACCCACAGTGCTTCCACTGGAGACGTGTCCCGCCCACATGATGTTGGAATCTTTATCCGCGACAGCGATGGCATTGATGAATGGCTTTTCGCCAGAAGCGGCAGGCGCAATCTGGGGCTTGATTGCTGTCCACCCGGGCACGGGATCCTTGACGTTATTGCTAACCCACAGCGAATTGGCACCGACCAGCATACGGTTGCGATTGTTCGGGTCGAGGATAAACGGGGCGATGAAATTGGCCGCTTCCACATTATTGGCGCCGCAGTATTCGCTATTTCCGGTGTTTTTCAATGCCTCGGTGATGCCATTGCAGATGTATACCCGGTTGGTGAGCCCAGTCGTGCGGTGAATCGAGGCATAGACGTATTCCCCGTAAAGTGTGCTGTCGTCCAGCGGATCGACGGCAACAAAACCACCATCGCCGGTGGCAAACCTCGACCAACTCGTGCCTGAAGCAAGTACCAGGGTGCCGTTGTCTTGCGTACCACCGATGATTTTGCCGCCGGCCGCGCGCTTTCCAGCGCCGCCATAGAACTGCGTAACGGCCAGTCCATTGTTGAGGTTCTGCCATGACGCATTGGTACTTGCAGAGACATTGAAAATATTGTTTGCGCGATACAACCCGCCATCATTGCCAAAATAAACGATGGGATTGCTGGCGCTGAAGTTAGGCACCGAGACGATCTGGTGATGGTCCGCGTGTGGCTGTGCTAAGCCTGGCGCAGCCAGGCGCCAGTCGCTGATGCGCAGGAATGTGACGCCGGCATCCATTGACTGGTAGAGGTCAAGGCCGCCAACGACGATGTTATTTTCGTTGGTCGGATCCACCCAGATGGTGTTGTCGTACTCCCCCTGCTCACTAAGATGTTTGGGCGTGGAAAGGAGCTCCCAGTTTTCGCCGCCGTCCCCGCTTTTCCATACCTCCCCGCGGGAGGTTGCACTATCGGCATTGTTATCGACCGACGCAAATACCAAATTCGGCTGGCTTTTCGCATAAGCGATTTCCGCTCTTGCCGTCTTTGTTGTGCCACGACCTTTCAGTGATTCCGGCGGGACCAGAACAGCCGACTGGGTCCACGTTTGCCCTGCGTCTCGGGAGTAGTAAAAATAACCTTTGTCGGTTCCGGCGAGCGCCCTGGTGCCGTCGTTGGGATCAAAGCGCACATCGAGCACTTTAAAATTGCCGACTTTGGTCCAGGATGCGCCTGCGTCCGCAGACCGGAACAGCGAGGTCAAGGTACCCGCAAGCAGGATGTTCGGGTTCGACTGGCTTATCGCGATGCGATTGACATATACCCAATCGCTGCCGGTCGCGTTGATCGCGATGTCGGTGTTGGTTGCCTGCAGAATTGTCCAGGTTGCGCCGTTGTCGATGCTCTTGAAAACACCAATGCCGGGTAAGCCGGCAAAACTTTCACCCGTGCCTGCATACAGTACGTTGGGATTGACCGGGTCGATAACGAGTGTACCGATGGCAAGATTGCCCATGAAGTCCTGCAGAGGGCGATACGATTGCCCGGCATCCTCCGTGAGCCAGATGCCGCCGGACGCAGCGCCGATGAAAAGCCGATTGGCATTGCGAGGATCGATGGCAATGGCGCGAATGCGTCCGCCAATATTACCCGGTCCAATTGCGGTCCATTGCGAACTACTGGTACCGGCCCCTTGCGTCATGATGGGTTCACCCACGCCATCACTTCTGCGTTCACGACCGGCAAGGGATTTCCGTGCCGCGTCAGCTGCCAGGACTTGCGTGGAAGTAGGCAATCTTCCCAGGTCGTCGGCATCCCATTGCCGCATGAAGTCTTTGGCGGGCGCGCGGAAGGTCTTGCGGTCAGGATTCCGGTATTTGTTCCGATCCGCCAACATCACGCGGCTTATATCTTGTACCGGCATCGCGCAGACTTGCTCGTTGGTTTTACCGGTCGCACGACGCAGCTTATCAATGACGGCTGCATCCATATCCAGGCGCGCTGATACGTCGGCATCGGCCAGACCATTGAGCCCGGTGCAGCGATCCGCTTCTGCAATCGTCGACGCGGCCAGAGGTGCCGACGATCTCGTTGAGGTCGGCGGCATTTGCGCGCAACCAACAACAATCAGAGCGAGCAGGCATGGAGCACAAAGTTTACGAAAGATGGGGAGATTCATACCGGCCTTTAGCAGAGGTGCTTGGGTGAAGTGAGATTTTAGCGCGGTCGGCGTCCAATATGGGGCGCAACCCGAAGCGGCTTATAGCAGTACGCGCTCGATGCCGCCTTCGTTTGCCTTCTTTACGTACTCGCGCATCCAGTTGGCGCCTAATACGTGTTTGGCGATTTCAACCACGATGTAGTCTGCAGTCGTGCCGCTGTCGTTGTCAAAGCGGGACAAGCCCTGCAGGCAAGACGGGCAGGAGGTCAGTATTTTTACGTCACCTTTGAAACCATCGGTGCGCAGGCTATCGGCACCTTTGCGCATTTCTTCTTCTTTGCGAAAACGTACTTGCGTGGAAATATCGGCGCGTGTTGCCGCGAGCGTGCCGGATTCGCCGCAGCAGCGTTCATTCTGAGCGACCGGGGTTCCCATTAACTCATTCACCACTTTAAGCGGTTGGTAGGTTTTCATCGGTGAGTGGCATGGGTCGTGATACATGTAACGCGTACCCGTGACACCTTCGAGTTTCACGCCTTTTTCCATCAGGTACTCGTGGATATCCAGCAGACGGCATCCCGGAAATATTTTTTCGAACTCATACTTTTGCAACTGGTCCATGCAGGTGCCGCAAGAGACAATGACGGTCTTGATATCGAGATAGTTCAGCGTATTGGCCACGCGATGGAACAGCACCCGATTGTCGGTAATGATTTCCTGCCCTTTGTCAGCATTGCCGGATGCCGTCTGCGGATAGCCGCAGCAAAGGTATCCGGGTGGCAAAACGGTCTGCACGCCAACGTGATAAAGCATGGCCTGCGTCGCCAGCCCGACCTGACCAAATAACCGCTCCGATCCGCACCCGGGGAAATAGAACACGGCTTCCGCATCTACGCCCCCCTTGCTTGCGTCGCGGATGATCGGCACGACCTTGTCATCCTCGATATCGAGTAGCGCCCGCGCCGTTTTCTTCGGCAAACCGCCCGGCATTGGTTTGTTGATGAAATGAATGATCTGCGCCTTGATCGCGGGCTTCCCGACTGTGGCCGGTGGCCGTCTGGTTTGCATTTGGGGCAGCAGGAATTTCTTTGCCAGCGAATGCGCGAAACGCTGCACCTTATAGCCCCAGTCGATCATCAGGGTCTTGACGATCTTGATCGTGGTGGGGTCGGTGGCGTTGAGATAAAACATCGCAGCAGCGGTACCGGGGTTGAATTTCCTTTTACCTTCCTTGCGCAATAAATTTCTCATCGCAACCGAAACGTTGCCGAAATCGATATCAACCGGACATGGGTTTTCGCACTTGTGGCACACCGTGCAGTGGTCCGCCACATCGGAAAATTCGTCGAAGTGGCGCAGGGAAACACCCCGCCGCGTCTGTTCCTCGTAGAGAAAAGCCTCGATGAGCAAAGACGTCGCGAGGATTTTATTTCGCGGGCTGTAGAGCAGATTGGCACGCGGAACGTGGGTTGCACACACAGGCTTGCATTTACCGCAGCGCAGGCAATCCTTGATTGAATCGGCTATCGCGCCGATGTCGGATTGCTCAAGAATCAATGATTCCGCACCGAGCAAGCCGAAGCTTGGCGTATAAGCGCGTCCCATGTCGCCGCCTGGCAGCAGCTTGCCGGCATTGAATCGCCCGTCAGGGTCTACGCGCTGCTTGTAGTCAATGAATGGCTGTTTTTCTTCGCTCGTGAGGTACTCAAACTTGGTAATACCGATGCCGTGCTCGCCAGAAATCACACCATTTAATTTGCGTGCGAACGCCATTATCCGTGCCACCGCCGCATTGGCCTCCTGCAACATCGCATAGTCATCGGAATTGACGGGAATGTTCGTGTGTACATTTCCATCGCCAGCGTGCATATGCAGCGCGATAAATACGCGACCGTGCAGCACTTCCTTGTGGATGGCGTCGAGCTTTTCCTGCACCTTTACGAACATGCGACCGGAGAATATTTCGTGCAGGGGGAGGCGTATCTCGCTCTTCCAGGAGGTGCGAATCTGATGGGTTTGCAGTAGATCGAATAGCGTCTGCGCCACATCTGCGCCAGCGACGTGCGTCAGCGTGGCGTCCACCCCTGTGTCAAGCAACGCCGATTGAATGGCGACCAGCGGTTGATCGAGATTGTCCAGATAGCACTGCCACCGTGCACCCACTGCGCGCAGCAAATCCAGTGCATCCTGCCGACGCGGGCCGATCAACTCTTCCGGGGAAATGTTTTCGTCGTCGTCACACAGCGGTAAACGCCCCTGCACAAATGCGATCAGCGCTGCGACCAGGCGCAGCTTGTTTTTGAGCGAAAGCTCAATATTGATATGTTCAATGCCGTCGGAGTAGTCGCCGAGCCGGTCGAGCGGAATGACCACGTCCTCGTTGATCTTGAATGCATTGGTGTGTTTGGCGATGGCGGCCGTGCGCGCGCGGTCCAGCCAGAATTTTTTGCGTGCGTCGGGTGTGACGGCAATAAAGCCCTCGCCGTGACGTGCATTTGCCAGTCTAACGACAGCGCTGGCCGCTTCCATTGCCGCGTTTTCGTCGTCCGACACAATATCGCCGATCAACACCATCTTCGGCCGTTGATTGCGTCTTGATTTGGTCGCGTAGCCGACGGCCTTCAGATAGCGTTCGTCCAGGTGTTCAAGGCCGGCGAGGATGGCGTGTTCATGGCTATCCAGAAAATCCTTGATCTCAACAATTGTCGGTACGGCCTCTTTCACCTGGCCGAAAAATTCCAGGCAGACCGTGCGAATGTATTTGGGCATGCGGTGCAGTACAAAGCGCGCGGACGTGATGATGCCGTCGCAGCCCTCTTTCTGGATGCCTGGCAATCCGGCGAGAAACTTGTCGGTGACATCTTTGCCCAGTCCGGTTTTTCGGAACTGCGACCCCGGGATTTCCAGCGTTTCTTCGCGCTTAAGCTTTTTGCCGCTCTCGTCGAATGTACGAATGCGAAATTTCGCGACATCCACGTCATGGATCTTGCCCAGGTTGTGGTCGAGGCGTTCGATCTCCATCCATTCCGCGTTCGGCGTCACCATTTTCCACGAGGCAAGATTGTCGAGCGCCGTACCCCATAAAACTGCTTTCTTGCCACCGGCGTTCATGGCGACGTTGCCGCCGATGCAACTGGCGTCAGCACTCGTCGGGTCGCACGCCCATACCACGCCCGCAAGCTCCGCCGCCTCCATCGCACGCTTGGTCACCACACCCGCCTCGCAGCGAATGGTGGCAACGGGTTCACTTAAGCCCGGCAACGTAACGCGTTCCACGACACCCAGGGTATCGAGTTTTTCCGTGTTGATCACGGCAGAACGCTTCGTGAGCGGAATTGCGCCGCCGGTATAGCCGGTGCCGCCGCCGCGCGGGATGATGGTCAGGCCGAGTTCGATCAATGCTTTTACCAGCGGCGCGACTTCCTCTTCAGTATCAGGATGCACCACCACGAACGGGTATTCCACCCGCCAGTCGGTTGCGTCAGTCACATGCGATACGCGCGCCAGACCATCGAAGGCAATGTTGTCCTTATGCGTAACCTTGCCGAGGCGTTTCTCGACTTTCTTGCGGAAATCCCATGTGTCGGCAAAGTCTTTTTCGAATGCGTCGACGGCAAGATTTGCGCGTTTCAGAAGTTCGATGACTTTGTTCGAACGCGCGCCCATTTCCCCATCCAGCAACGCATCACTTTTGTCGTGATCGAGTTGCCGGCGCTTTTCGATGTCGCTCAGTCGGTGGCGCATCGCCTCGGCCAGCGCGTAACGGCGCTTGGGGTTGTCGAGCATGTCTTCCTGCAGATAGGGATTGCGCTCCACCACCCAGATGTCGCCCAGCACCTCATAGAGCATGCGGGCGCTGCGCCCGGTTTTCCGCTCACCCCGCAGCTCAAGCAAAATGTCCCACGCATCAGCGCCGAGAAGCCGCATGACGATCTCGCGGTCGGAAAACGAGGTGTAGTTATACGGAATCTCTCGCAGGCGCGCTGCGTCCGGTATGGACGGCTGGTCGGATCGCGCGCCGGTCGAAAACGGCAACACCGCGCCGGTTTTTTTTGTGGACGTGAACGTGGGGAGAAGGGCTGGGTTGGTGGCCATGGCGGTGGTGTGAATGATGAACTACGGACAAAGCAGACCTGCTTTTTTACGACAACTTCATTCTACCGCAGTGCAGCAAATATTGACTGGAATCAATATTGCAACGCGCATCGTTTCCGGCGAACAAAGACGCCTTCAGGGGGCGTGATAAAATTTTTTGCTTCCCTCAAAAATCTTCCCTTCGCAATTACCATTTCCCCTCATGCCATCAAGCCCCAATCTCCCTAGTCTCCTCAGAATCGCTTCTCGCGAAAGCCGTCTTGCCATGGTGCAAAGCGAATGGACGGCGGCAAGGTTGCGGTTGCTTTATCCCGCCGCGACGATCGAGATTATCGGCATGACCACCAAAGGCGACCAGATTCTGGATAAACCGCTGGCGCAGATCGGTGGGAAGGGTTTGTTTATCAAAGAGCTCGAAATGGCGATCGAAGAGGGCCGCGCGGATATCGCCGTGCATTCGATGAAAGACGTACCGATGACGTTGCCGCCGGGTTTCTCGGCCATCATCGTCGGCGAACGCGAGGATGTGCGCGATGCCTTCGTATCGAACCGCTTTGCGAATATCGACGCACTGCCGCAGGGTGCAGTGGTCGGTACATCGAGTCTGAGACGCGAAAGCCAATTGCGGCACGCGCGCCCTGACCTGAAGATTGCGGCCCTGCGCGGTAACGTCAATACGCGGCTCGCCAAACTTGATGCCGGCAATTTTGATGCAATCATTCTTGCTGTGGCCGGCTTGAATCGATTGGGCTTTGAAAAGCGCATCCGATGCAGCCTGCCATCGTCGGGCTTTATACCGGCCATCGCGCAAGGCGCACTCGGCATCGAGTATCAAACGGCGCGGACCGACATCGCCGCATGGCTGGCACCGTTCGAGAACGAAAATACCACCGCACTCGTCAATGCCGAACGTGCTTTCGGTCGTGCGCTGACCGCCAGTTGCGACATCCCGCTTGGTGCTCACGCGACTGTCACGGACGGCAAGCTCTCAGTCGAAGGCTTCGTAGCGGTGCCGGATGGTAGCCGCATGATCCGTCGCGCGATGACTGGCGCGGTTGCCGATGCACAGTCGCTGGGCACGGCACTTGCACAGATGTTGCTTGATGAGGGTGCCGGCGAGATTCTCGCGTCGCTGTCACGGCACAGCGGTGATGCAAGCTGAAATCCTGTTGCAGGGCCTTAATCTGGTCGTTACCCGCCCTCTAGCGCAAGCGGCGCGTACCGCGCAGATGCTGCGCGCTGCAGGTGCAGATGTCATCGAGTTTCCGGTGCTCGATATCGCCTCTATCGACGCTACGCTGGCAGCGAGCGAATTGGCGAGCGCGTCCGCCATCATCTTCGTCAGTGCCAACGCGGTTGATCACGGGGTACCACTGGTCAGGGGTGCTGGTGGCGCATCTGTTGGCATGGAAATTTTTGCCATCGGTCGTGCTACGGCGGCGGCGTTGGCGCAGGCAGGCTTTAAACATGTTGTGTCACCGCAACAAAGCATCGATAGCGAGGGCTTGTTGGCGATGTCGCAATTGCTTCGCGTGGACGGGCGAC
>JAJAYN010000451.1 GCA_026786225.1 Burkholderiales bacterium
GGTATACGCCCTTTAGCGGGCTAATCCAAGAGAGCTCGGCGCGGATTTTCTCGCCAGATTCGCGTACAAACTCCACCCAGGTTCCACGCTCAAGATTGGTAACCGATGAAGGGCGTTCGGCCGCAATATCAAAATTTATGCCGCCAGCATTTGACCTGCCAGACGCCTCTGCGGCCAGACCGCCAAGAGATTTTGTAGGCATAATTTCCTCGATCTCGACGCCATTGCCGGTGAATTGAATGCGTGCCAGACCTGCTCGTGAGGCAGCCTCATTCTTTATGGCGGCCGCATGTGCCGCTTCCTCAGCGATCAGCTTCGCAAATAGCGGAGCGACCTCTGCGGTGGTTTGCATCGATATCAAAAGTGCTGAAACACTTTCTCCCCGTAAGCCAGCCCTAACCGCTGCAGCGTGACAATCGACCAATGTAGAAAAGAAGCGGTCACAATCATTTTTTTCGACGGCCGCGATTTGCATGCCATCTTGAAGTTGCTTGAGCAAAGCGGGCAAAAGCGAGACGAGCTGTTTGCGCTGACTGGCATCGGTCTTTGGCGTGACGCTCCAAATCAAATTGTCCGCAGTTTCTAAAGCGGCTGCAAATCCACTGTTGCGGCCGCCCTCACGCAGATACACCCGCTCCAGGACACGTGTCCACGGCCCTGTCAACATGGCGGAGACTGCTGGAGGGAGTTCAGTGCCACTGGCGCGACGCTCCGTTTCATCCTGGGCGATCAGTCGCGCAAGCTCGCGCTTTTCACGTTCGTGCAACACACGTGCAGATTGCTCAATGGTATTGGCATTGGCAGCTTCTCGCGCCGAAAGAAACTGTTCAAAGCCGGCCAGCATCTGGCTAAATATTTGAATGTCAGTGTCAAATTCGCCTTGAATACAATCAACGATCTCTTGCGTTTTCTTGTACAAGGGGTCCTCATGCGTAGCACCTTCGACGAACGACACCGATGCATCTGCAAGCAGATCCAGCAATCTTCGCGCAGGATGATTCTTGCGCGAGAAGAATGATTTATCGAGGATCGCAACCTTAAGAACTGGAATCTGCAGGCGTGCCAGAAGCGCTTTAATTGCATCAGGAATACCCTTGTCTTCGAACACGTAGTCGAACAGCATTGCGACGATATCAATGGTCATGGCATCGACCGGCGAACTACCACCGGCGAGGCCACTAGCCTTGATTTCACGAACCGCGTTCTGGGGGACGAGTGGCAGATCCCCCGGCGCGCAATGGTTCATGGACAAATGCGAAATGAAATTGGCGGCATGGCTACTTGCCTGCAATTGAATGTGCGAAAGCGCCGATACCAGTCCTGCCGTCGTGGCAGACTCACCGTTGTCGAGTATGTTCGCCATACCCAGTGCGGCTGCAGCAGCACGCGCATTGCTGTCTGGCGGTACCGGCGCAAAACTGCCCGTCGTGACGCCATAAGATGGCGGCGCTGCCATACCGGCGCTCATTCCCGTGTCGAAGAGCTTGCCGCCCGCAAGAAGCTGCTGCAGCGTCGCAAAGATATCCGCGGCTGGCTTTGCGCTTGACTCTGGTGCGATGCCGCCCTCTGAAGACGGTGTGACTGAAGTCTCAACTTTGCGTTTAACGTTGGTCTGCGCCCTGCGAAAAGTAGGTCGAATTTGCGGCAATATTTGGCGGGTAATCAAGTGTGCGTTGATGTCCTGGTACATGCCCAGCATTTCTTTGGCTATGTGCTGCTCCATCAACTTCATGACTGCGAGCTTCGCCTCGTACGCCGAAGCCATCTGGTCACAGGCCGTCCTGAGCGCCTTGACAACAGTATCCGGAGACATTGGATTTGCCTGCTCTTTCATCTCCGGCACAGAAAGAAGGAAGCCCATCCGCTGGGAGAGTGCGTTAAGTTCTTCGTCGCATTTCCCTGAAAGGCGCGTAGCAATATCATTCATCGCCAATTTTTCTTCTAGTTCGTTGTCCTCGACCAGCGATAGCTCGCCGAAATCGCGCGATGACTTGGGCGACTGTTCGTCGTGACAAGAAATTTTTTTCTCAAAAACGCTCAAGAACTGTTTTCGAAATGAAGCTTCAATGGCTGCTCGTTTATCTCGCGCCTGCGTGCGTGCGTCGAGATAAAAATTCTGTTTTTCGCGATCCATTGACTTTTCCGCGAGATCAAATAGCTCCTTTTCGATTGTGTCGAAAGTCTTGGCCAGCACCTCTGTAATGCGCTTTACCGCGATATCGCGGCAATCATTAATGACGGCTACTGATTCCGGCTTGACTGTTTGCCATCGCGATCCGGCCTGCCCAACTTGAGCGGAGCCTATCGAGATTACGTTGTCAAATGATTGAATAGCCATTTCCATCTCCTTGCCACCAACGCCGTGTAAGCTTGATCGGACTAGCGCAGCGAATCGTGAGGACGAGCGTCTGCGGTACCGCTTGCGCGGGCAGGATTAACAGAGATGGAGGGGCAAACAGCGCGACACCGACATTAGCGGTAGTCTTTAGCATGATGCCGAAGACGGCGTACTTGCTGGCGCGCGACTGCCCAAGGAAAAGGCACATTCCCGACTCTCTGGTAATCCCGCTATCGTCGGATTTTGAAATCCTTTAGACCGGAGACTTTGCGTCCTCATCTTTCGATGAGTTTGCCGTGTTTCAGAATTCGTGAATTGACTGTGTCAATTCTATTTGCTTTTTTGTCGTGCTGAGCGCGCCGGGTTTACCAAAAAAAGCAAACTCGTACAGCCATAGTTACGCACGCTGAAAAATCACTGTCAAGTCTCGGCCAAACATTTCCGACTAACGGCAAGCACGCACGCGGCAACGGTATAATCCTGTTTTCTATGAGGATTTCAAGCATGCCCGTTTTGATTTGCGGTTCCCTAGCCTACGACACCATTATGGTATTTCACGGCAAATTCGGCGAGCACATACTTCCGGATCAAATCCACATTCTCAACGTGTCTTTCGTGGTGCCCGATATGCGACGTGAATTTGGAGGCACCGCAGGAAACATTGCCTACAACATGGGATTGCTAGGTGGAGAACCGTTGATCATGGCAACGGTTGGCGACGATTTCGGGCCATACCGTGAGCGCCTTGATGCGTTGAAGATCTCACGAGCGCACATTCGTGAAGTCCCGGGCACGTTTGTGGCGCAGGCGTTTATCACGACCGACCTGGATGCCAACCAGATCACGGCTTTTCACCCCGGCGCGATGTCGTCCTCATACGTAAACAAGGTCGGCGATGCCAAAGGCGTCGCACTTGGAATTCTGGCACCTGACTCTCGCGATGGGATGCTTCAGCACGCCGAGCAATTCCACGACGCCAAGATTCCGTTTATTTTTGATCCAGGGCAGCAGATGTCGGTGTTCAAAGGCTATGAGTTGAAGCACTTCATAGAACTTGCCGATTATGTTGCTGTCAATGACTACGAAGCACGGGTACTTGAAGAGCGCATCGGTGAACCGATAACGAAGCTCACCGAACGCGTGAAGGCGTTTTTTGTAACCAAGGGCGCGGAAGGCTCGGTCATTTATGCGGATGGGCAACAAATATCTGTGCCATCGGTCAGGGAAGAGCGACGGGTCGATCCGACCGGATGCGGTGACGCATATCGCTCAGGCCTGTTGTACGGCATCGAGCGCGGTTGGAGCTGGGAAAAGACCGGGCGACTCGCCAATACGATGGGTAGTATCAAAATTGAGCATCGCGGTCCGCAGGGTCACCATCCCACGCGCGCGGAAATAGAGGCGCGTTTTATGGCGGCATTTGACGAGCCGCGTTTTGGCTAAGGAGCGATAAGCGATATGAACATAAGACAAATTGCTATTTTTAGTATTTTGGTGGTAGCGCTCGCTGGATGTGCGCAACCCGGTCTGGGCGGTGGCAACTACACCCGTGGGCAAGTACGTGGCGAGCAAACAGTGCGCGTCGGCACAGTGGAAAGTGTTCGCGACGTGACAATTGATGCTCGCGATACCGGGACTGGCACGCTCGCGGGCGCGGCAATTGGCGGCGTCGCAGGTTCCACGGTCGGCGGTGGCTCCCGCGCCAATGCGGTCGGCGCAATTGCCGGCGCAGTTGTCGGCGGCATCATCGGCAATGCTGTGGAAAAAAACAACAATGATCGTAGAGGCGTGGAGGTTACAGTACGGCTGGAAGGCGGCAAGCTGATCGCGATTACCCAGGAAAAGGATGAAGAATTTCGGACGGGTGACAAAGTCCGTATTCTGTCCGGTCAAGGGACCACGCGCGTCACGCGTTTTTAGACACTTCCGAAAGCATACGTGTGAAC